>NZ_QKRU01000081.1:0-8627 GCF_003234055.1 Pseudomonas sp. 57B-090624 | reverse complement strand
CAGCGAGATCGGCAGCGCCAAGGTCGGCGGAGCGGTGGACATGACCCTGCGCGACGGCCTGCGACTCGGCAGCCTGGAGGCGGGGCAGGGCTGGAACCTGCGTGGCACCGACGCCCAGGTCACCCGTGCGGAGGTGCAGGGCGCGGTGCAGCAGGTGCTGAGCGGCATGCTGGACCAACAGGCGCTGCTGGCCGGCGGCGACTGGACGCTGCAGGCCGCCTCGGCGCGTCTCGGCAGCGCCAGCGTGACCGGGCAGGTCAGGCAGACCCTGGCCGGCGCCCTCGATCTCGAACGCCTGGATGCCACTGGCGGATGGACCCTGGATGCGGGCCGCAGCGAGATCGGCAGCGCCAAGGTCGGCGGTGCCGTGGACTTGACGCTGCGCGACGCACTGCTGCTCGGCGACCTGGATGCCGGCGGGCGTCTGCAACTGCGCGGCACCTCTGCACGGCTCGGCAACCTCAGTACCGGCGAGGACACCGCCATCGAGCTGACTGGCGACCTGGCCCTGCAGCGGTTGCAGGCCAAGGGGGCGCGAGTGCAGGCCGGCAATGCATCGCGGCTTGGCGAGATGGACATCGAGGGTGACCTCCAGGTGCGCGTCGACCACGACCTGCTGCTGGAGCAGGCCCGTGTCGCCGGCCATGCCGCGCTGCTGCACGGCGGAAGCGCGGGCAGCCTGCGCTTCGGCTCGCTGGCCGTGGCGCGCACCCTGCAACTCGAGGGCCTGGGCGACTGGCAGGGCGATGTTGCCGAGGTGCAGGGCGACCTGACGGCCGCTATCGGCAGCGGCGATTTCGGCCGGCTGGAGAGCGCCACCGGCGCGGTCCGCCTGGAGGCGGCGCGTCACCTCGCCGTGGATGACCTGCACAGCCGGCAGCAGGGGTTGGAGCTGAGCGCCGCCAGCGCGGAACTCGGGCGCGCCAGCGCAGCCGGCCTGTTCAGGGTTTCCACCCGTGGCGACCTGGTGCTGAACCAGGGGCGCAGCGGCGGCGACATGAGCCTGGTGACTGCGGCCGGCAGCCTGGGCAACGTGCGGTTCGGCCAGGGCGTGGACCCGAGCGATCCGCAAGGCCTGGTCGCGACTCACCTCGCGAGCGGCGGCAACCTGCTGGTGCAGGCGGACGGCGATGTGCTCGGCGGCAACGCCGAGGCGCAACTGGAGCTGCGCATGCTGGGCCGCAACCTGCGCTTCGGCCGGGTCGCGAGCCTCGGAGAAGACGTCTTCCTGCAGGCCAGCGGCGACGCCCGCCAGGGCCACGGCAACGTGTTCGGGCTTGTGGTGGAGGCGAAGCGGGACATCGGCGTCATCGCCGGCGGTGACCTGAGCCTGCCCACCGTGCTGTTCGGCGGCACCTACTCGCTGAAGGCCGGGCGCGACCTGGTGGTTGGCGTGGGCGGCGACCTTGACCTCAACGGTGTCGCCGAAGCCGGTCGCGACCTGCGCTTCGACATTGCCGGTACGGTCGCGCTGCAGGGCGTGCGGGCGGGGCGCGACGTCACCATCAACTCGGGCGGGGCGATCCATATCGACCAGTTCGTCGAGGCGGGCGGCAACGTCCTGCTCAAGGCGGACAAGGGCGACGTGCGCGTCAGTCGCATCACCTCCACCGGCCTGCATGAAGGCCGCTCGATCGCGGGCGACATCGTCCTGGCGGCGGCTGGCGACATCGCGGTGGCCGAGGTGGAAAGCCGCAACGGGCGCATCCAGGCCGAAGGCGCGAGCCTGCTGCTGGGCGACCTGGTGGCGGCCCGTTCCGTGGACCTGCTGTCCCGTGGCCTGATCCGTGTGGCCACCAGCCGCAGTGGCGGCGACCAGCGCTGGTCGGCTGACGCGGGCATCGGCTTCGAGCATCTGCTGGCCAAGGGGCAGGCCCTGCTGGACGGCCTGCTGGACATCCGCGGCACCCAACTGGTCGCCGAACAGGGGGCCGTGCTGCGCGCCGGGGTGAGAGGCGGCGCGGTAGTCGCCTCCAGCATCCATCTGCAGCGGGCCGAGGCACCGAGCCTCAGCCTGTGGGCCGGCGACCTCGTTCGCGTGGCGGACGCGGGGATCGGCCAGCGACTGGATCTGCATGCACGGGACAGCCAGCTCTATGGGCGGCATACCGGGAGCGGCCAGCTCGACCTCTGGGCCGAGGGCAGCGGCGCTGGCCAGGTGGCGCAGACGCTGGCATTGCGCCTGGAGGCCGCCGACATCGTGGCGCCGCGGCTGCATGTGGCCGATGCGCTAATCGACACCACGGCGGCCCGGGTCGATTTGCGCGATGCACGCGGCGTCGAGCGCCTGGAGCTGCGCACGCCCCTGGCCCGGGTACGCATGGACAACGCCAGCCCGAGCTACATGGCGGACGCCGATATCCAGCTGTACGAACTGGACAAGGCGTTCAGCCTGAAGCAGGACAGCCTGCTGTCGAGCACCAACGCCTATGTCCTGCACCGCAAGCTGACCCACCAGGTGGTCGTCCCCAACTTCAGCGCGAGCCACGAGGGCGAAGGGGTGCCCTACGAGGGCATCACGGCGGCCCGCTATGCCGAGCAGCACCTGTCGTCCGGGCTCACCCTGGTACGCCTCGCGTCCCTGCTGGAAGCCGCCCGCCTGCGGGGCGCGGTGGTCACCGCCTGGGCGCCGAGCTGGAGCCAGGTCCCCCTGGATACCCGTATCAACATCGATGTAGCCGATGAGCGGCTGGAAGGAAACGAGGTGGCACATTGGGCGTTGTAAGCATGACCCGTCGCTGTTCCTGGCTGGTGCTGACGAGCCTGGCCGCCGGGCCGCTGCCGGCCCTGGCCGAAACCATCGCGCCGCAGGTGCCGGGGTTGGTGAACCCCAACCTGCAGCGCGAGCAGATCGAGCAGATCCAGCAGCAACGGCGTATCGAGGAGCGCGCACGGCGCACCCAGGTGCCGGCGTTGCGGGGCGAAGAGCCGGAGGACCAGCGGCTGCCGGAGGGTGGGGAACGCTTCGTCCTCTCCGGCATCGGCTTCAACGCCTCCGAGTACCTGCCGCGGGAGCAACTGGAGGCCATGGCGCGGCACTATGTCGGGCGCGAGATCGGCTTCGAGGACCTGAACCGCCTGCTCAGGGCGATCAACGAGCTGTACGAGGCGCGCGGACAACTGACGGCCCGCGCCTTGATCCCTGCGCAGGACCTGGAGGGCGGCCAACTGCGCATCGTGCTGGTGGAGGCCAAGGTCGACCAGGTTTCCTGGAAGGGCGGCCCGCGCCGGGTGGACGATGCATTCTATGATCGGCGCCTGCACGTCGAACCGGGCACGACCCTGGACAGCCCGGCCCTGATGAATGCCATCCAGCGCTTCAACGCGACCACGCCCGGCCCCCAGGTGACGGCCAGCCTGGCGCCGGGCGCACGGTTCGGCACCACAGCAGTCGAGCTGGAGGCCTTCGAGCCCGACAGCCTGCAATGGAGCCTGTTCGCCAACAACTACGGGAACGAGGGCACCGGCCGCGAGCAGTACGGCGGCAGCCTGACCTGGTTCTCGCCGACCGGGGCCGCCGACGCCCTCAACCTGTTGCTGGTGGCGACCTCCGGGTCGCAGTACGGCAGCGTGCGCTACAGCCGCCCGGTCAATCGCTGGAACGGTGTCGCCTATGGCGAGGTCGGCGGCAACAGCATGACGGTCGAGGAAGGCCCGCTGGCGTCGCTGAACATCGAGGGTGAGTCCAGGACCTGGACGCTGGGCTTCGACCAGCCCTGGTGGCTGGACGAGCACTGGGTCCTGCAGGGGGGCGTCGGCTACAACCAGCAGCGCTCCGAGAACACCATCGAGGGCTTCACCCTGAGCGAGGTGGATACCCGGGAAGGCTTCCTGCGCGGCCAGGTGGAGTACCGCTCCGCGCCCTGGTACCTGCGCTACGAACAGCGCGTGCGCCAGGCGCAGGTGGATAACGCCGTGAGCGGCGACGGCGGCAGCTATGGCCTGCTCAACGGGCAGGGCTACCTGTCCCGTGCGCTGGGCGAGCAGTACGAGCTGGTGGGGCGGTTCGGCTGGCAGTTCGCCAGTGACACCCAGGCGCTGCCGGCGTCGCTGTTCTACCAGTTCGGCGGCATCAGCAGCGTCCGGGGCTACGATCCCGGGGTGATCTCCTCGCCCCAGGGGGCGACGCTGAACCTGGAGGCCTGGTGGCGGCCAAGCGAACGCTGGCAGCCCTTCGTCTTCTTCGACTACGGCCGGGCCATGGAGCTCGGCATCGCCGACATCGATCTGCAGAGCGTGGGTGTCGGCCTCAACTTCAACTGGGGCCGGCACCTGAGCCTGAGCCTGGTCGCGGCGAACACGCTCAAGGATGTGGTGCCGGACCAGGACAGCGGACAGGTGCTGGCCCAGATTGTCCTGCGTTGACCCCTCAATCGATAGAACGGAGAACCAAGATGACCACGCTGTTGCTTTACAAGGATATCCAGGCCCTCAACCGCGAGCAGCACCAGGCGCTCAAGCTGCAGCAGTCGGAGAACTGCGACTTCGCCGCGTCCACCCACCTGGTGCCGGTCGCCGGCCTGGAGTTCTTCCAGGCGGCGCGCCATTACCCGCTGGTGTTCATCGGCGAGGGCAGCCAGGCCACGCCGATCGCGCTGCTGGGGCTGAAGGAGGGGCACAACGGCTACCTCGACGCCGAGCAGCGCTGGCAGGCCAACACCTACATCCCGGCGTTCATCCGCCGCTATCCCTTCGTGCTGGCCCAGGACGAAGCCAGCCACTTCACCGTCTGCTTTGACGCGGCGTTCAGCGGCTGGAGCGAAGAGCAGGGCAAGGACCTGTTCGACGCGCAGGGGCAGAACAGTGACTACCTCGACGAGATGATCCAGTTCCTGCAGAACTTCACCGCGGAGATGGAGCGGACCCGCACCTTCGTCGAGAAGCTGCACGCCCTCGACCTGCTCAGTCCACGTGCCATCAAGCTGTCCCATACCAGCGGCGAGAGCTTCGTGCTCAGCGATTTCCTGGCGGTGGATGAGGAGAAGTTCCTGGCGCTGGCGGACGAGCAGGTGCTGGACCTGCACCACAGCGGCTTCCTCGGCTGGATCTACGCGCACCTGATGTCCCTGGGCAATGCCAACCAGCTCTTCGACAACTACCTGAAGCGCCGCGAGCCCGCCGAGGTCGTGACCCACTGATGGTGTCGGCCGGCCGCCTGGCCTGGCGGCCGGCCGTCCCGCCAGGCCGGAGCGGCCGTTGCACCTGCGCTGAGCAACGCCGCGCTACTCCCCATGGCCAGGTCCATGCCGCGCCTTTCGCCAGGTCGTACTAAGACTAAATGGCTAGGTGGCCAGGCTGTGCAGCCCGGCGGCGGAGGGATTTAATGCGGGCACCAATCAAAAGACACTGCCGGCCTCCACCCCTGCCGGGGAGGCGTCATCGGCCGGTGCTGCACGAGGTGTTCCGATGTCGTCGTCCCGCCTGCCCGTCGCGCTCGCCTGCGCTCAATCCCTGCTTGCCGCCCTCCTGCTGCTGGCCGTCCACCTCGGCTGGCTGCACTGGGCCGTTGCGCTCGCGGGCCTGGTCGCCGGGTGCTGGCTGCCGCTGCTGGCCAGCCGCCGGTTGGCTGCCGAGGCCCCGGCGCCGGCGGGCACGGACATCGCCCGACTGACCCGCGAGCTGTCCTTCACCACCAGCCACAACGCGCTGTCCGCTGCCGGGGTGGCCTATTCGGTGAAACAGCTGGGCGAGCGCCTGGAGTCGCAGCTGGACGCCGCCGCGCGCATCGTCGCCAGCGCCGAGGTGATGATCGATACCGAGGAAGCCACCACCCGCCTCAGCCTGGAGGCCCAGGCCTCCTCCCGCGAGGCGCGGCAGAGCAGCGAAGCCGGGCGCGAGGTGTTGCGCAGCGCCATCACGCGCATGCATGCCCTCAACACCCGCGCCCGTGACAGCCGCGAGCTGATCGCCACCCTCAGCCAGCGCAGCGAGGAGATCCAGCGGGTGACCTCGGTGATCCAGTCGGTCGCCAGCCAGACCAACCTGCTGGCGCTCAACGCCGCCATCGAGGCGGCGCGGGCCGGGGAGCACGGGCGCGGTTTCGCGGTGGTCGCCGACGAGGTGCGCGGCCTGGCCGGGCGCACGGCCAGCGCCACGGAGGAGGTGGGGCAGATGGTCGCCGACATCCAGCGCCAGACCGCCGAGGTGGTGGCGCAGATCGAGCGCCTGTCCACCGAGCTGGACGAGGGCGTCGCCCAGGTCGAGCTCACCGGTCGTCATCTGGAAAGCATCGCCGGCCTGGCGGTGGGCGTGGAGGCGCAGATCGGTGCCATCGCCAGCGGTGCCGAGACCAACCGCGCGCAGCTCACCAGCCTGTTCGCCGCCGTCGACCAGGTGCGCAGCGACCTGGGCATCAGCGACCAGCAGACCCAGCGCCTGGCCGAGGCGGCGGTGCAACTGGAGGGCCAGGCGGAAACCATCAGCGAGCGCCTCGCCGAGGTGGGCCTGGACGACTACCACCAGCGCGTCTACGACCTGGCGCGCGAGGGCGCCGAGCAGATCGCCCGGCGCTTCGAGGCGGACATCGAGCAGGGCAGGGTGGGGCTGGAGGATCTCTTCGACCGCCACTACCAGGCGGTTCCCAACACCGCGCCACCCAAGTTCCGCACCCGCTTCGACAGCTACGCCGACCAGGTGCTGCCGGCGATCCAGGAGCCGCTGCTCAAGCGCCACGAGGGCCTGGTCTTCGCCATCGCCTGTACCCCGGAAGGCTACGTGCCCACCCACAACCAGGCCTTCGCCCACCCGCCCATCGGCGATCCGCAGGTGGACATGCTGCGCAGCCGCAGCAAGCGCAAGTTCGGCGACCGCACCGGCATCCGCTGCGGCAGCCACCAGAAGCCGCTGTTGCTGCAGACCTACACCCGCGACACCGGCGAGCTGATGCACGACCTCTCGGTGCCTATCTTCATCCGTGGCCGCCACTGGGGCGGCCTGCGCCTGGGCTACCGCCCCGAGCAGGGCTGAGCCCGCACGGTCTGTAGGTTGGCGCCGAGCGTAGCGAGGCCCAACGATGCAATACCTGGCCGCGTCATGTTGGGCTTCGTGCCTCAGCCCAACCTACGGGTGCGATGTGATCAGGCCGTAACGCCGATGGCAGAGGCCTCGAACCTGTCCGCGGCATCTACTACCAAATGAGTAAGGCATCGCTTCCATGGGGGCATTCCGGGGGCTCCGGGGCGCTGACTAAGATCGGCCCATCACCTGGCCACGTCTCGGCCGGGCACCGACAAGAGAGGCCATCGTCATGATCTATGCGCAACCGGGCACCCCTGGCGCCGTCGTCACCTTCAAGCCGCGCTACGGCAACTTCATCAACGGCGAGTTCGTCGCGCCGCTGGCCGGGCAATACTTCACCAATACCTCGCCCGTGAATGGCGAGGTGATCGCCGAATTCCCCCGCTCCGACGCCGCCGACATCGACCGCGCGCTGGACGCCGCCCACGCCGCCGCCGACGCCTGGGGCAAGACCTCGGTGCAGGACCGCGCGCTGATCCTGCTGAAGATCGCCGACCGCATCGAAGCCAACCTGGAAGTGCTCGCCGTCACCGAGACCTGGGACAACGGCAAGGCCGTGCGCGAAACGCTGAACGCCGACGTGCCCCTGGCCGCCGACCACTTCCGCTACTTCGCCGGCTGCATCCGTGCCCAGGAAGGCTCCGCCGCCGAGATCAACGAACACACCGCCGCCTACCACTTCCACGAGCCGCTGGGCGTGGTGGGGCAGATCATCCCGTGGAACTTCCCGCTGCTGATGGCCGCCTGGAAGCTGGCCCCGGCCCTGGCCGCCGGCAACTGCGTGGTGCTCAAGCCCGCCGAGCAGACCCCGCTGTCGATCATGGTGCTGGCCGAGATCATCGGCGACCTGCTGCCACCGGGCGTGCTCAACATCGTCCAGGGCTTCGGCAAGGAAGCGGGCCAGGCCCTGGCCACCAGCAAGCGCATCGCCAAGATCGCCTTCACCGGCTCCACCCCGGTGGGCGCGCACATCATGCATTGCGCGGCGGAGAACATCATTCCGTCCACCGTCGAGCTGGGCGGCAAGAGCCCGAACATCTTCTTCGAAGACATCATGGGCGCCGAGCCGGCCTTCATCGAGAAGGCGGCCGAGGGCCTGGTGCTGGCCTTCTTCAACCAGGGCGAGGTGTGCACCTGCCCGTCGCGGGCGCTGGTGCAGGAGTCGATCTTCGAGCCGTTCATGGTCGAGGTGATGAAGAAGATCAAGGCGATCAAGCGCGGCAACCCGCTGGACACCGACACCATGGTCGGCGCCCAGGCCTCCGAGCAGCAGTACGACAAGATCCTCAGCTACCTCGACATCGCCCAGCAGGAAGGTGCCGAGCTGCTCGCTGGCGGTGCTTCCGAGCGCCTGGGGGGCGATCTCGCCAGCGGCTACTACATCCAGCCGACCCTGCTCAAGGGCCACAACAAGATGCGCGTGTTCCAGGAGGAGATCTTCGGCCCGGTGGTGGGCGTCACCACCTTCAAGGACGAGGCGGAAGCCCTGGCGATTGCCAACGACACCGAGTTCGGCCTCGGCGCCGGCCTGTGGACCCGCGACATCAACCGCGCCTACCGCATGGGCCGTGGCATCAAGGCCGGCCGCGTGTGGACCAACTGCTACCACC
>NZ_QKRU01000007.1:0-137401 GCF_003234055.1 Pseudomonas sp. 57B-090624 | reverse complement strand
GCCCAGGACAGACAAGCCGCGCCGCGAGCGCCCGGCCAAACCGGTGGACACCTGGAAGCTGGAAGACTTCGTGGTGGAGCCGATGGAAGGCAAGACCCGCTTCCACGACTTCAAGCTGGCACCGACCCTGATGCACGCCATCCACGACCTGGGCTTCCCCTACTGCACGCCGATCCAGGCGGGCGTACTGGGCTTCACCCTCAAGGGCCAGGATGCCATCGGCCGCGCCCAGACCGGCACCGGCAAGACCGCCGCCTTCCTGATCTCGATCATCACCCAGCTGCTGCAGACCCCGCCGCCGAAAGAGCGCTACATGGGCGAGCCCCGTGCGCTGATCATCGCGCCGACCCGCGAGCTGGTGGTGCAGATCGCCAAGGACGCCCAGGCCCTGACCAAGTACACCGGCCTGAACGTCATGAGCTTCGTCGGCGGCATGGACTTCGACAAGCAGCTCAAGCAGCTGGAGTCGCGCTTCTGCGACATCCTCGTGGCCACCCCCGGCCGCCTGCTGGACTTCAACCAGCGCGGCGACGTGCACCTGGACATGGTCGAGGTGATGGTGCTGGACGAAGCCGACCGCATGCTCGACATGGGCTTCATCCCGCAGGTCCGCCAGATCATCCGCCAGACCCCGCCCAAGGGCGAGCGCCAGACCCTGCTGTTCTCCGCCACCTTCACCGATGACGTGATGAACCTGGCCAAGCAGTGGACCGTCGAACCGGCCATCGTCGAGATCGAGCCGGAGAACGTCGCCAGCGACACCGTCGAGCAGCACGTCTATGCCGTCGCCGGCAGCGACAAGTACAAGCTGCTCTACAACCTGGTCGCCCAGAACAACTGGGAGCGGGTGATGGTCTTCGCCAACCGCAAGGACGAGGTGCGCCGCATCGAGGAACGCCTGACCAAGGACGGCATCAGCGCCGCCCAGATGTCCGGCGACGTGCCCCAGCACAAGCGCATCAAGACCCTGGAAGGCTTCCGCGAAGGCAAGATCCGCGTACTGGTCGCCACCGACGTCGCCGGCCGCGGCATCCACGTCGACGCCATCAGCCACGTGATCAACTTCACCCTGCCGGAAGACCCGGACGACTACGTGCACCGCATCGGTCGTACCGGCCGCGCCGGCACCAGCGGCACCTCCATCAGCTTCGCCGGCGAGGACGATGCCTTCGCCCTGCCGCCGATCGAGGAACTGCTGGGTCGCAAGATCAACTGCGAAACCCCGCCCGCCGAGCTGCTCAAGCCGGTGCCGCGCAAGCACTGATCGCAGCGGTCGCGCACAGAAAAGGCGAAGCCCCCGGGCTTCGCCTTTTTCATTTCCGCTCCCTTGGAGCGGTAGTAGGGTGGGCTTCAGCCCACCGTTTCTCCTTTCCCCCAAGCCACTCTCCCCCACAGAAAGAATGTTCACCCAGGCGCCATTTCCTTGCGCCCCGTCGCCCGCCCCTTGCCGACCAAGACAATAAATTCCAATATGGACAAATTGTTTATATCGGAGCCCCGCCATGTCCAGCGTCCTTCCCCTGGTCGTCCCTTCTTCCGAAGCCGAACGCCTGCTGCAACGCATCGACGTGCAGGACGCCTTGCGCCGCATGTTCCTCGACCTCGCCGCCGGTGACGCGGTGCAGCCGGCGCAGCAGCTGGTGGAATTCCCCGGCGGTGGCGACTTCATCAACTACCTCGGCGTGCTGGCCAGCGAGCAGGTCTACGGGGTCAAGACCTCGCCCTACCTGCCGCGCCCGGATGGCGCCGTGGTCACCGCCTGGACCCTGCTGATGTCCATGACCAGCGGCCAGCCGCTGATGCTCTGCGACGCCGCACTCCTGACCACAGAGCGCACCGCCGCCACCACCGCCGTGGCGGTCGATGCCCTGGCGCCGGAAGCGGTCACGCAGCTGGCGGTGATCGGCAGCGGCGCCGTGGCCCGCGCGCACATCCGTCATTGCCTGGCCCTGCGCCCCTGGCAGCGCGTGCGTGTGTACTCGCCACGCCTGCAGCCCGGCAGCGAGCGTGCCGACGCCCTGCGCGCCCTCGACCCGCGCGTGGAGGTCTGCGCCACCCAGGAAACCGCCCTGGCCGACGCAGAGGTGATCCTGCTGTGCACCTCATCCGCCGCCCCGGTGCTGGACCCGCGCCAGCTCGGCCGCGCCACGCTGGTCACCTCCATCAGCACCAACGCCCCGCGCGCCCATGAAGTGCCGCCCCAGGCCCTGGCGGAAATGGACGTCTATTGCGACTACCGCGCCACCACGCCCGGCAGCGCCGGCGAGATGCGCATCGCCGCCCAACAGCACGGCTGGGACGTCGACGCACTGCGCGGCGACCTGCCCGAATTGCTCACCGACCGTGCACCGCGCCCCGACTACAGGCGTCCGGTATTCTTCCGCTCCATCGGCCTCGGCCTCGAAGACGTCGCCCTGGCCAACGCGCTCTATCACCTCAAGTGCGAGGAGTCGGCATGAACCAGGTGGACTTCATCATCATCGGTGCGGGCATCGCCGGCGCCTCCACCGGCTACTGGCTGTCCCGCCAGGGCAAGGTCGCCGTGCTGGAGCGCGAGGAGCACCCCGGCTACCACTCCACCGGCCGCTCCGCCGCGCTCTACACCGTCGCCTACGGTACGCCCCAGGTGCGCGCCCTGACCGGCGCCAGCCGGGCCTTCTTCGACAACCCGCCGCAAGGCTTCAGCGAGCACCCGATCCTCACGCCCCGGGGCGAGATGGTGGTGGATTTCAGCGACGACCCGGACGAGCTGCGCCGCCAGTTCGACAGCGCCCGCGAAAGCGTTCCCGAGGTGCAGCTGCTGGACGCCGACCAGGCCTGCGCCCTGGTGCCGGTGCTGCGCCGGGAAAAGGTCTTCGGCGCCATGCTCGACCCCAGCGCCGCCGACATCGACACCGACGCCCTGCACCAGGGCTACCTGCGTGGCATCCGCCGCAACGGCGGCAGCGTGCACACCGGCCATGAGGTGCGGACCATCACCCGTGAGGCCGACCTGTGGCGCGTCACCACCGGCCAGGGCGAGTTCACCGCGCCCGTGCTGGTCAACGCAGCCGGCGCCTGGTGCGACGGCCTCGCCACCCTCGCCGGCGTACGCCCGCTGGGCCTGCAACCGAAACGCCGCGCGGCCTTCATCTTCGCCGCGCCGGAAGGCATCGACAGCCATGCCTGGCCGGCACTGGTGAGCCTGGACGAATCCTTCTACTTCAAGCCCGACGCCGGCATGCTGCTGGGCTCACCCGCCAACGCCGACCCGGTGGACGCCCACGACGTGCAGCCCGAGGAGCTGGACATCGCCCTGGGCATCTACCAGATCGAGGAGCACACCCACATGAGCATCCGCCGCCCCGCCCGTACCTGGGCCGGGCTGCGCTCGTTCTTCGCCGACGGCGACCTGGTGGCCGGCTACGACGACCAGGCGCCGGGCTTCTTCTGGGTCGCCGGCCAGGGCGGCTACGGTATCCAGACCTCGGCAGCCATGGGCGAAGCCAGTGCCAGCCTGATCCTGCGCCAGCCGCTGCCGGAACACCTGGGCCGCTTCGGCCTGAATGCGGCGATGCTCTCCCCGGCCCGCCTCAGGTGACGCCCGGCGCGCTTTGCGCCACACTCGCCCGGCCGCGCCAAGGGGGCGCGGCCAAGCCTTTGCGGAGCCTTCCATGACGCCTCGTCCCGATCCGGCATTCGACAACTTCCGGGCCATAGCCGACGGCATCGCCACCCTGTTCTTCCCCCATGCCGAGGTGGTGGTGCACGACCTGCGCACGCAGAAGGTCGCCTACATCGCCAACAACATCTCCAAGCGCAGCATCGGCGACGACGCGGCCCTGGAAGACATGCTCGAGGATGGCGGCGAGGAGCGGAACATCGGCCCCTACGAGAAGCTCAACTGGGACGGGCAGAAGATCCGCTCCGTCAGCACCGTGCTGCAGGACGCCAAGGGCAAGCCGCTGGCAGTGCTGTGCATCAACCTCAACATCTCGCTGTTCGAGAGCGCCAAGGCGGCCCTGGACCTGTTCCTCGCGCCGGGCAAGCTGATCCCCCAGCCCGACGCACTGTTCCGCGACGACTGGCAGGAGCGCATCAACACCTTCCTGCACAACTGGATGCGCCAGCGCCAGCTCGGCCTCAACCTGCTCAGCCGCGAGCACAAGCGCGAGCTGGTCCTGGCCCTGCACGCCGAAGGCGCCTTCAAGGGCAAGAGCGCGGCCAACTATGTCGCCAACGTCCTCAACATGGGCCGCGCCACCGTCTACAAGCACCTGCGCGAACTCAAGGAAGAACCCGAAAACGAGATGTAGGGGCGAATTCATTGGCCCACACCCACACACCGGGGCCCCGTAGGATGGCGTAGAGCGCAGCGAAACCCATGCTGCCAATCGCCAACCCCACCTCCGCATGGAGGAGGTAAAAAGCGACCTCCACCCTACGCACCGACCCACCCCGTAGCCCCCCGTAGGAGCACATTCATTCGCGATCGGGCCCACCGGCAAACGTTGGGCCTCGCTACGCTCGGCGCCAACCTACGGACGTTCCTCACGCCGGAACCGGGGCGGGGCGGCGCATCGCACCGCCCCGCTCCACCTCAATCCCCGTAGATGTCGAAGTCGAAGTACTTCGCCTGGATCTTCTGGTAGGTGCCGTTGGCGCGCAGGGCGGTGATGGCCGCGTCCAGCTTGTCGCGCAGCTCGGCATCGCCCTTGCGCACGGCGATCCCGGCGCCTTCGCCGAAGTAGTGCGGGTCCTTCAGCACCGGGCCGACGAACTCGTAGTCCTTGCCGTTGGCCGTCTTGAGGAAGCCCTCGTTGAGCGGGAAGGCGTCCGCCAGCACCGCATCCAGGCGCCCGGAGAGCAGGTCCAGGTAGATCTCGTTCTGGGTGCTGTAGCGCACCACCTTCACGCCCTTGGGCTCGAGCACCTCGGTGGCGAAGCGATCAGTGGTGGTGGAGCGCTGGGTGCCGACGGTCTTGCCCACCAGCTGGGCGAAGTCCTCGCTCACCGCACTGCCCTTCTTCATCGCCAGGCGCGCGGGGCTGTAATAGTACTTGTGGGTGAAATCCACCGACTTGCGACGCTCGTCGGTGATGGTCATGGACGACAGGATCGCATCCACCTTCTTCACCTTCAGCGAGGGGATCAGGCCATCGAACTCCTGTTCGATCCACTGGCACTTGACCTTCATCTCCTCGCACAGCGCATTGCCGATGTCGTAGTCGAACCCCTCGATCTGCCCTGCCGGGGTCTTGTAGGCGAACGGCGGGTAGGCCGCCTCGATCCCCAGGCGCAGGGGCTTGTCGGCGGCGAACAGGCTGGATGCCACGAGGCTCAGGGCGATACCGCCGAGCAATACGATTTTCTTCATGGTGCGACTCCCGCGATGCATAGCTGGGCCCGCCAGGACGGTGGGCCGGTTCGTGTGGGCGTTGATGGAGGGCAGAGAAGCGCAGCCGGAAGGACTCCAGCCGCCGAGTGGACCGCGATCGAGAAAGGTAGCGTGCATGGCGCGGCCCCGTTTTGTACTTATTTGTCCACTCTGGACTTATCCGTACAAATCGTCAATCGCCGTCCAGCTCATTCCCACGCCCCGATAGTCGCGCCGATCCAATGGAAATGACCCGGGTCAGCATGCGGGCGGGCAGCGGCGACTAGTCTGGAACCTGGCCCCGGACGCAATTGGAGAACGGCATGGACTACGTGCACATCATGATCGGCCTGCTTGTCGCAGGCTTTCTCATGCTCGGCATCGGCTTCAGCAACCGCGAGAGGGAATGGGGGGTCTGGTTGACAGGCCTGGGCACGGCCTCGATGTTCGCGCCCATCCTGTTGAAGATGTACATCGAACTGGGCTGAGCCGCAGGCTCAGTCGCGCTTGTCGCCTTCCCAGCGCCGCGCCGCCGCCTGGTCGCTGCAGCGCCCTTCGACCCAGCGCGGGCCTTCGGCGGTGTCTTCCTTCTTCCAGAAGGGGGCTCGGGTCTTGAGGTAGTCCATGATGAAGTTGCAGGCATCGAACGCCGCCTGGCGGTGGGCACTGGCGGTGCCGACGAAGACGATCGGCTCGCCCGGTTCCAGGCGGCCGATGCGGTGGAGGATGTCGACCTTGAGCAGCGGCCAGCGCTGCCGGGCTTCCTCGGCGATCTTCTCCAGGGCCTTCTCGGTCATGCCCGGGTAGTGTTCGAGGAACATCCCGGAAACATCCTGGCCCTCGTTGAAATCGCGCACGTAGCCGACGAAGCCGACCACCGCGCCGACGCCGACGTTGGCCGCATGCAGGGCGTTCAGCTCGGTGCCGGGGTCGAAGGCCGCAGCCTGTACGCGAATGCCCATGCTCAGCCCCCGGTCACGGTGGGGAAGAAGGCGACCTCGTCGCCATCGGCCAGCGCCTCGTCGAGGCTGCACAGCTCCTGGTTGCGGGCGCACATCAGGTTCTGCTCGTCGAGCACGTCCCACACGCCGCCACGGGCCAGCAGGTGGCGACGCAGGTCATCCAGCTTCGCGAACGCCGGGTCCCAGGCGAGCTGCTCGCCATCGAGGCCGAGCGCTTCACGGTAACGGGCGAAATACTGCACGCGAATCATCTTCACTCCCCGGCCTGGTAATGGCCGCTCTTGCCGCCGAGCTTTTCCAGCAGGCGGACGCTTTCGATGGTCATGCCGCGATCCACCGCCTTGCACATGTCGTAAAGGGTCAGGGCGGCGACGCTGGCGGCGGTCAGCGCTTCCATTTCCACCCCGGTCTGCCCGGCCAGCTTGCAGCGGGCGACGATGCGCACCGCGTCGTCGCCCTCGGCGGCGAGCTCGACCTTGACGCTGGTGAGCATCAGCGGGTGGCACAGGGGGATCAGGTCCGAGGTCTTCTTCGCCGCCTGGATGCCGGCGATGCGCGCCACGGCGAACACGTCGCCCTTGGGGTGGCCGCCGGACTGGATCATGGCGAGGGTTTCCGGGCGCATGCGCACCCGCGCTTCGGCCGTCGCCTCACGGGCGGTCACCGCTTTTTCGGTGACGTCGACCATGCTGGCGCGGCCTTGGGAATCGAGATGGGTCAACACGGCTTGGCTCCTCTGGCGGGCACCGTGAAAGGGCCCGCAGGAAGCGGATTGTATACAAATCCCAGAATTATCGAAGGCCTTTCGCCGGGCGGATCGCTCCGCCCGGCGGCCGTTCGTCACATGTGGGTTTCGGCGTATTCCGCCAGCACCGAGCGGGGCACGCCCTGCAGGGTGATGTGCACGCCATGGGGGAAGTCCTTGAAGCGCTCGGTGAGGTAGGTCAGGCCGGAGCTGGGTGCGGACAGGTAGGGGGTGTCGATCTGCGCCAGGTTGCCCAGGCAGATCACCTTCGAACCGGTGCCGGCACGGGTGATGATGGTCTTCATCTGGTGCGGCGTCAGGTTCTGGCACTCGTCGATCAGGATCAGGCTCTGCTGGAAGCTGCGCCCACGTATGTAGTTGAGGGATTTGAACTGCAGCGGCACCTTGCTGAGGATGTAGTCGACGCTGCCGTGGGTACTCTCGTCATCCATGTGCAGGGCTTCGAGGTTGTCGGTGATGGCGCCCAGCCAGGGCTCCATCTTCTCGGCCTCGGTGCCGGGCAGGAAGCCGATCTCCTGGTCCAGCCCCTGCACGCTGCGGGTGGCGATGATGCGCCGGTAGCGCTTGCTGACCATGGTCTGCTCGATGGCCGCCGCCAGCGCCAGGATGGTCTTGCCGGAGCCCGCCGCACCCGAGAGGTTGACCAGGTGGATGTCCGGGTCGAGCAGGGCGAACAGCGCCAGGGCCTGGTAGATGTCACGCGGGCGCAGGCCCCAGGCTTCCTGATGCAGCAAGGGCTCCTGGTGCAGGTCGAGGATCAGCAGCTCATCGGCCTTGATGCCCTTGATCCAGCCGACGAAGCCCTGCTCGTCGACGATGAACTCGTTGACGTGGACCGCCGGCAGGTTGTCGGTGAGTTGCACCCGGTGCCAGGTGCGGCCGTGGTCCTGGCGGGTCTCCACCTTGCTCACGCGCTCCCAGAACGAGCCGGCCATGGTGTGGTAGCCACGGGAAAGCAGCGAGACGTCGTCGACCAGCTGGTCGGTGTGGTAGTCCTCCGAGTCGATGCCGCAGGCGCGCGCCTTCAGGCGCATGTTGATGTCCTTGGTCACCAGCACCACGGCCATGCCCGGGCGGCGGGTCTTCAATTCCACCAGTTGGTTGATGATCTTGTTGTCGTTCAGGTCTTCGGGCAGCCAGGTGATGGGGGCTGCGCTCTTGCTCATGAGTATCGAGAGGAAGCCGCAGGGGCCGCTCTTTTCCCGCTGGATAGGTACGCCGTGCTCCACTTGCTCGGGCGAGGCCTCGCCCAGGATCTTGTCGATCAGCCGGATGGCCTGGCGGCATTCGGCGGCTACGCCTTGCTTGCCCGTCTTCAGCTTGTCGAGTTCCTCCAGCACGGTCATGGGGATGGCCACGTGGTGTTCTTCGAAGTTGAGGATGGCGTTGGGATCGTGGATCAGAACGTTGGTATCGAGGGCGTAGAGGGTTGGAGCGGTGGGGCGGGCGCGTCCGTGATCATCCATACTCGGTCACCTTCTTGTCGGTCCGGGCGACGGAATGCCATGACGGCTCTCCGCCGAGGAAGGACCACCGTCCCCATCTGGCCGGGTCATGCCGGTCGCCAAGGGAGCCCGAGAAGCAGAGGTGAGGGCCTGGGGCCGCCACCTGTCTTCAGGATTCGGCGGTCTGATTCGTTAATAACCCAATACGGATGACAGAAAAAAGTAATTTTTCACCGCCGGCCGGTTTTTTTTCCAGGCGACGAAAAACCCTTGGCGCCATCCCTGGCCGTCGCTAAAGTCGAAAGTCCTGTCACCGCTCTTCCCGCGTTCCGACCGCCCCGGTCACCCCTCCCTACCGATACGCCCGGCAATCTTCCCAGGTCAGCCCCGCCGCGCCCGTTTGCGCATGCAGCCAGGGCACCGCCGTCTGCGCCTTGGCGTGGATATCGTGGAAGAGGATCACGCCACGCCGCCACAGCAGCATCAGGCTGAGCACGCGCTGGCCGGCCACGTCGCCGCTGACGCGGGCGTTCCAGTCCTGGGAATCGATGTTCCACAGCGCCACGCGCAGCCCCTGCCCGGCGAAGAAGGCGCCGCTGTCGGCCTGGCGCTGGCCATAGGGTGGGCGGAACAGCGGAACGGCCTTGTCCGGCAACGTCTCGCCCAGCAGCGCCTGCACGCGGGTCACCGAGTCCTGCCACTGATCCCAGCTGGCATGGGACTTGTGCTCCCAGCCGTGGGAGGCGACGCACTGGCCGGCATAGAGCGCGTTCAGCGCCTCGGGCGAGGTCTTCCGCAGGCGCGCCTGCAGGCTCTGGCCGAGGACGAAGAAGGTGCCGTTGACGCCGTTCTCCCGCAGCCAGGCGGTGAGGCGGTCGCTGTGGCCACCCACCGGCGCCGGGCCATCGTCGAAGGTCAGCAGGAAGTGCCGGTCCGCCAGCTCCTCGCCGTTGCGCTCCTGCGCGGAGAACAGGCCGATCTCGCTGCTGATCCGGGGGAACAGCGCGGCCAGGCGCATCTCCTCGTCGAGGTAGACCTGGTGGAAGCGGCGGCTGGCCTCGGCCCAGGCGAAGAAGGACGAATCCGGCGCCACATCGAAGCGCTTCGCCTGCTCGCGCAGCGCGGCCTCGTCGCTCGCCGGCGGGCAGAAGGGGCTGGCCGCCGTGCAGCCCTGGCTGGCCAGCCGGTAGTTATCCACAAGGCGCGCCCAGAAATGCCTGCGCACGGTGTCGATCCCGTCGAGGTTGACCGCCTTCAGGTCCAGGCGCCGCTGCCAGGCGCCGGCATCCAGCGTCTCGCTCTGCAACAGGGCCTGGGCGAACACCAGGATCTCCGCCCGCGAGGCATCGTCGAAGGCCGCCGGGCTGTCGAGCGCGGCGGGCCAGGTACTGCGATCGAGGGTGGCGACCGCCCGAGGGCCGGCGGCCTGGGCCACGCCGGCGCCGAGGGCCAGGACGAGCCCCAGGGAAATGACTCTGAACATGAACCTGCACTCCAATGAAAAACGCGCCCCGAAGGGCGCGCTGGTGTCGGGGAAGACGATCAGTGGCGATCCTGGACCCGCTGGATCGCCTTGTCGTACACCGGGTTCGCCTTCTGCTCCTTGGCCAGGTGGTAATGGCGCAGGGCGTCGTCGAATTGCTCGGCCGCCTCGTAGATGCGCGCGATGTTGTAGTAGGAGCTCGCACGCACGGTGGCCGCGCTGGGACCGCTGGCCAGGGCGATGGCCTTGCGGTTGGCCCAGATGGCCTCGGCGGTGCGGCCGGCCTTCTGGTAGGCCAGGCCCAGGTTGCTGTAGGCCTGGCCGAAGTTGGCATTGAGCTCGATGGCCTGGCGATAGAGGTCGATGGCCTGGTCCAGCTTGCCGTCGTGGTAGGCGGCTTCGCCCTGCTTGTTCAGCGCCTTGGCGTCGCCCTGGGCGGCCTGGGTCACGGCCTGGGCAGCCACGTCCTGGCCATTGCCCAGCAGCGGCTCGATGTCGCCGAGCACGTAGTTGGCGTCCTGGGCCTTGCTGCCTTCGAGGGTGTTGATGTCCTGGAAGTCGCCGTTGCCGGACAGGCGGAACACCTTCCACAGGTTGCCGCGCTGGTCCTTCGGCACATAGTAGGTGCGCACCAGGGACTGGCCGACATAGACGAAGACCTTGGCCTGGCTGGCCGACAGTGCCTTGGAAGACGGGTTGTTGATATTGGTGAAGTCATGCACTGCGTACACGTACGTCTCGCCGAAGCGCTTCTTGTGCAGGGTGATGGTTTCCGGGCCGAAGCTGTCGGTGTCATCCACGTCCAGGTCGGCGTCGGTGCCTTCCTTGGCGTCGAAGTAGATGTGGTTGCCGGGGAAGGCGATGTGCGAATCGAGGTCCGCCGGGGTCTCGCCCCAGCTCAGCACGATGCGCATGCCGTCCAGGTCCTGCATCACCGGGCTCACCGCGTAGGTCATGCCCTTGCACGGGCACTTGGCGACGAGGTTGGAATAGCCGGGTTTCTTGATGATCAGCAGGCTGTCGGCGTCGTCGGCGAAGGCGCTGTCCAGCGTCACCTGGCCCTGGGCGTCGGTCTTGCCGCTGGCGGTCTGCGCGCCATTCTTCTGCACCAGCACCTCGGCGCCTTCGATCTTCTGGTCCTTGACCACGGCGCTGAGCACTTCGATGGGCAACTGCTCGGCCTGGGCCATGACGGCACCGGAACCCAGCAGCAGGGATAGGGCGATTCTCGAGAGGGTCTTCACTGCGACCTCCTTGTCAAAGTGGATGAGAGGGGGCCGGCGCACGTGCCGGGCGCCGCACTATAGCGCAACGCCCCGGACGCCGAATGTGATGCGTGGCAACCGGGCGAGGGAAATGGCTCGGACAGCGGCGGGCTGAAGCCCACCCCGCGGCAGAGCCACGCAGCCATGCCGCGTGTCCCTATAGAAGGCCTGCGCGCAGCGAGACGGCGGCCCTCGCGGGAGCACTGGCAGCGTCAATCGTCCCCATAGGTGGAGCCCACCGCCGCAAATCCCTAGAATCGCCGCATTCCCGAAGGAGACGATTCGATGCTGCTGGTGATTTCCCCCGCCAAGACCCTGGACTACGAAACCCCGCCGGTGACCCCGCGCCACACCCTGCCCCAGCACCTGGACCACGCCCAGGAGCTGATCCAGCAACTGCGCACCCTGGCCCCGAGCGACATCGCCGAGCTCATGCACCTGTCCGACAAGCTCGCCGGCCTCAACGCCGCGCGCTATGGCAGCTGGCACCCGGAATTCACCCCCGAGAACGCCAAGCAGGCGCTGCTGGCCTTCAAGGGCGACGTCTATACCGGGCTCGACGCCGAGAGCTTCGCCGAGGCCGACTTCGACTTCGCCCAGCGCCACCTGCGCATGCTCTCCGGCCTCTACGGCCTGCTGCGCCCGCTGGACCTGATGCAGCCCTACCGCCTGGAGATGGGCACCAAGCTGGCCAACGCCCGGGGCAAGGACCTCTACGCCTTCTGGGGCGATCGCATCAGCACCTGGCTCAACCAGGCGCTGGCCGAACAGGGCGACGACATCCTGCTCAACCTCGCCTCCAACGAATACTTCAGCTCGGTGAAGCGCAAGGCCCTCGATGCCCGCATCATCGACACCGAGTTCAAGGACCTGAAGAACGGCCAGTACAAGATCATCAGCTTCTACGCCAAGAAGGCCCGCGGCCTCATGGCCCGCTACGTGATCAAGGAGCGCCTGACCGACCCGCAAGGCCTGAAGGACTTCGACTACCAGGGCTACCGCTACAGCGCCGAAGCCTCTTCGCCGGACAAGCTGGTATTTCTCCGCGACACCCCGCAGGACTGATTTCCCCGCCTCGTTTCCCCCCACAACCTGCCATTGGTTGGGCGGCTCCGCTGGGAGTCGTCCAATCGGCGAAGTTCCCTCCTCCCGCCACTTCTGCGCGCCGGCCCGGTGCGATCACCTTTAATCGCCGCTGGAACTAACGTACCGCCTGCCTCACAACTGGCCAGGGAACTTCCGCGCCGTTGCGTAAACAGCGCGCAGGCTCTAGCACGGGCGATAGCGAACTACCGCTGCGCTTGCACGGATTAAATAGAGGGAACTTTTACGGCGCGTTGAAACACCCGAAGTTTGCCATCAAGGTGCAATTACAAATGGCCGTAGTCGATGAATTGCAACAAATCAAATTGATGACGAACGGTAGGAACTATCCGAAAACCCTAACACTCATAACCCCGACGCTTAATTCTTCACGCAATATTTCAGCGTGATTCCAAACTGCCCCCATGTATCGGAATGCTCCGAGGGGGAAGTTGTGCGCCAGAAACGAAACAGGCGAACTAAGAGGAGAAGTTGGACACAGGATCGACTGACAAGAACCAGGGACAAGAGCCAGTAAGGTAATCAGTCCAGGAAACCTTGGAGCCAGCGAATTCACAGGCTCCGCTTCAGGTACCCGCAGTTTCGGTGCCAGGTGTTTGTCATGCCTGCACGCAGCTGAAAGTTACGAATTGAATGTAACGGCTGCAAAACGGAAGTGGCGATTATGCCACCAATTAACAGCGTGCTAAATGGATGAGGTGAATGCGATGCGTATCAGCATCTTTGGTTTGGGCTATGTCGGTGCAGTATGTGCCGGTTGCCTGTCGGCTCGTGGTCATGAAGTTGTCGGTGTAGACGTCTCCACCACCAAGATCGACCTGATCAACAACGGGAAGTCCCCCATCGTCGAACCCGGGCTCGAAGAGCTCCTGCAGCAAGGCCGCAAGACCGGCCGCCTGCGCGGCACCACCGATGTCGCCGCCGCGGTCCGCGACACCGAAGTCTCCTTCATCTGCGTCGGCACCCCGAGCAAGAAGAACGGCGACCTGGAACTGGACTACATCGAAGGCGTCTGCCGCGAGATCGGCTTCGCCCTGCGCGACAAGTCCGAGCGCCACACCGTCGTCGTCCGCAGCACCGTGCTGCCGGGCACCGTGATGAACGTGGTCATCCCGATCATCGAAGACTGCTCCGGCAAGAAGGCCGGCGAAGACTTCGGCGTCGCGGTGAACCCCGAGTTCCTGCGCGAAAGCACCGCGATCAAGGACTACGACTTCCCGCCCATGACCGTCATCGGCGAACTGGACAAGGCCTCCGGCGACCTGCTGGAAACCCTGTACCGCGAACTCGACGCACCGATCATCCGCAAGGAAGTCCAGGTCGCCGAGATGATCAAGTACACCTGCAACGTCTGGCACGCGGCCAAGGTCACCTTCGCCAACGAGATCGGCAACATCGCCAAGGCGGTGGGTGTCGACGGCCGCGAAGTGATGGACGTGATCTGCCAGGACCACAAGCTCAACCTCTCCAAGTACTACATGCGCCCCGGCTTCGCCTTCGGCGGCTCCTGCCTGCCCAAGGACGTGCGCGCCCTCAACTACCGCGCCAGCTCCCTGGACGTCGAGGCCCCGCTGATCGGCTCGCTGATGCGCAGCAACGCCTACCAGGTGCAGAAGGCCTTCGACATCATCGCCGCCCAGGACAAGCGCAAGGTCGCCCTGCTCGGCCTGTCCTTCAAGGCCGGCACCGACGACCTGCGCGAGAGCCCCCTGGTCGAACTGGCCGAGATGCTCATCGGCAAGGGCTTCGACCTGCGCATCTACGACCGCAACGTCGAGTACGCACGCGTGCACGGCGCCAACAAGGACTACATCGAATCGAAGATTCCCCATGTGTCCTCCCTGCTCGACAGCGACTTCGACGGCGTGGTCGGCGATGCCGACATCATCGTCCTCGGCAACCGCGACGAGCTCTTCGCTCCGCTGGCGCAACGGGCGCCCGAAGGCAAGCGCGTGATCGACCTGGTGGGCTTCATGCCCAAGGCGACCAACGCACAGGCCGAAGGCATCTGCTGGTAACCCCGGACACCAGCTTCTAAGCGCAACGCAAGTGATGAACCTCGGGTCGGCGAACAACAAGAAGCCGCGCCCACGCCCGAGGTTTGTCCGGCGCCAACGACGGAATGGATAAACGTATGGACAAGCTCAAGCTAAGCCTCAACGAGGCGGCGGGTTGGCTTTTCTACCTGACGGGCCTGGGGCTGCTCGCACTGGCCCTGCCCAAGTCGGTCTTCGACCCCGACTCCAAGCATTTCCTGCTGCTGATCGGCCTGGTCGGCATCTGGCGCTACTCCATGGGCGGCCTGCATTTCATCCGCGGCATGCTGTTCCTCTATGTGGTCTACCCGCACTACCGGCGCAAGGTCCGCCAGCTGGGCGAGGCAGCGGACCCGTCCCACGTGTTCCTGCTGGTGACCAGCTTCCGCATCGACGCGCTGACCACCGCCATGGTCTACCGCTCGGTGATCCAGGAAGCGATCGACTGCGGCTACCCCACCACCGTGGTGTGCTCGATCGTCGAGCTGTCCGATGAACTCCTGGTCAAGGGCCTGTGGGCGAAGATGAACCCGCCCCAGCACGTCACCCTCGACTTCGTGCGCATCCCCGGCACCGGCAAGCGCGACGGCCTGGCCTATGGCTTCCGCGCCATCTCCCGGCGGCTGCCGGACGAGAACGCCGTGGTCGCCGTGGTCGATGGCGACACCGTGCTCGCCGAAGGCGTGGTGAAGAAGACCGTGCCCTGGTTCAAGCTCTTCCCCAATGTCGGCGGCCTCACCACCAACGAGTTCTGCGAGGTGCGTGGCAGCTACATCATGTCCGAGTGGCACAAGCTGCGCTTCGCCCAGCGCCACATCAACATGTGCTCCATGGCGCTCTCCAAGCGGGTGCTGACCATGACCGGGCGCATGTCGGTATTCCGCGCCAAGGTCGTGACCGACCCGGACTTCATCGCCGACGTGGAAAGCGACCACCTGGACCACTGGCGCCTCGGCCGCTTCCAGTTCCTCACCGGTGACGACAAGTCCAGCTGGTACAGCCTGATGCGCCTGGGCTACGACACCTTCTACGTGCCGGACGCGGCGATCAACACCGTCGAGCACCCGCCGGAGAAGAGCTTCATCAAGGCCAGCCGCAAGCTGATGTTCCGCTGGTACGGCAACAACCTGCGGCAGAACTCCCGGGCCCTGCGCCTGGGGCCGAGCCGCCTGGGCTGGTTCACCACCCTGGTGCTCAGCGACCAGCGCGTATCGATGTGGACCTGCCTGCTGGGCCTGGCCGTCGCGGTCATCGCCAGCATCAAGTACAGCATCGCCTACCTGCTCGTGTACCTGCTGTGGATCGGCCTCACCCGCTTCATCCTCACCCTGCTGCTGAGCGTTTCAGGGCACCACATAGGGCCGGCCTACCCGCTGATCCTCTATTACAACCAGATCGTCGGCGCCCTGGTGAAGATCTACGTCTTCTTCCGCCTGGACCAGCAGTCCTGGACGCGCCAGAACACCAAGCTCAACCGTGATCTCGCCAGCTTCACGCGCTGGTTCAACACCTGGTCCTCACGCGCCATGACCTTCACCGCAACCAGCGTATTCGTCGCCACGCTGATGGCGTTCGTGTGACAGAACTTGAATAGGAAATCCAAGCCATGAATACAGCCGTCAACGTCAATGTGGTGCACGAATCCGAAGCCCAGCGCCAGCACGCCCGGGTCAAGATACCGGCCAAGATCCGCTACCTGGCCAACAACGAACGGGTCGAGCACCGCCTGCTCGACCTCTCCGCCGGTGGCTTCTCCTTCCAGACCGGGCCCAAGCACCGCGCCCAGGTCGGCGACTACCACCAGGGCCGCATGCTGTTCCAGCTCGACAGCCTGACCCTGGGCCTGGACGTCGAATTCCAGGTGCGCACCGTGGACCTGGACAGCGGCCGCGCCGGCTGCCAGTTCCACAGCCTCAAGCCGCGCGACATCGCCACCCTGCGCTACCTGATCAGCGCCCACCTGTCCGGTGAGGTGATCAGCGCCGGCGACATGCTCAACACCCTGCAGCGCGAGAACTTCACCAAGCCGCGCAAGAACGGTGGCAATGGTGGCGGCATGGGCGTGTTCGGCCGCCTCAAGGCGGTGACCTTCAGCGCCGGCCTGTTCATCGTGGGCCTGGCCGCCTTCGGCTTCATCTTCAAGTCCCTGTACGGCCTGTACTTCGTGACCCACGCCGAGTCCGGCATGGTCGCCGTGCCCAGCATGCAGGTCACCATGCCCCGCGAAGGCACCGTGCAGAGCCTGATCGGCGGCGAAGGCACCACCGTGGACAAGGGCGCGCCCATCGCCTCCTTCTCCGCCACCATGCTGGAGATGCTCAAGGGCCACCTGACCGACGACCAGCTCACCCCGGCCAACGTCGAGGAACTGTTCGGCAAGCAGATGAAAGGCACCCTGACCAGCCCCTGCAACTGCAAGGTCGCGCGCCAGCTGGTCGCCGACGGCCAGTTCGCCGGCAAGGGCGACGTCATCTTCGAACTGGTGCCCCAGGACTTCGAAGCCACCGTCAGCGCCCGCTTCCCCTACCGCAACTTCGCCCAGGCCAAGCCCGGCGCCAGCGTCACCTTCCAGGTGGCCGGCGAAGACAGCCCGCGCCACGGCAAGATCATCAGCAGCAGCCTGATCGACAGCGGCCTGTCCTCCGACATCCGCGTGGTGATCCAGCCCGACCAGACCCTGGACAGCAAACTCGCCGGCCAGCCGGTGGAAGTCAGCATCGACCGTGGCCCGTCCTTCGACTGGATGATCGACCGCGCCCTGGCGGCCGGTTTCTGAGGAGGGACCCGCAGTGGCGACATTCCCATCCCGTTACCTGATGCTCGGCGCCGCGGTCGCGCTGGCCGGCTGTGCCGGCCTGCCCGACCAACGCCTGGCCAACGAAGCGCTCAAGCGTGGCGACACCGCCACCGCCGAGCGCAACTACCGCCAGCTGGCGGACCTGGGCTACGTCAGTGCCCAGGTCGGCCTCGCCGACCTGCAGGTCAACAGCGGTGACCCGGAGCAGATGCGCCAGGCCGAGCAGATCTACCGCCAGGCCATGGACGAGTCCCCCCGCGCCAAGGCCCGCCTCGGCAAGCTGCTGGCGCGCAAGCCCGACGCCACCCCGGCCGAGCGCCAGGAAGCGGCCAAGCTGCTGGACAAAGCCTTCAAGGCCGGCGAGCCGAGCAGCCTGCTGCCCCTGGTGATGCTCTACCTGACCTTCCCGCAGGACTTCCCCGGCGTGAACGTGCAGCAGCGCATCGCCCAGTGGCGCGCCGACGGCCAGCCCCAGGCCGAGCTGGCGCAGATCCTCTTCTATCGGAGCCAGGGCACCTACGACCAGCACCTGGGCGAGATCGAGGACATCTGCAAGCGCACCCTGGCCCAGGCCGACGTCTGCTACGTCGAGCTCGCCACCGTGTACCAGAAGCAGGGCAAGGCCGAGGAACAGCAGGCCCTGGTCGCCCAGTTGATGAACGGCTACCACGCGGGCGTCATTCCCGCCCAGCGCGTGGACTCGGTCGCCCAGGTGCTGGCCGACGCCGAGCTCGGCGGCAAGCCCGACGAAGGCAAGGCCCAGGAAATGCTCGAAGAGATCGCCCCGGCCTACCCCGCCGCCTGGGTCAGCCTCGCCAAGCTGCTCTACGAGTACCCGGGCCTGGGCGACATCGACAAGATGATGGAGTACCTCGACCACGGCCGCGAAGCGGCACTGCCGCGCGCCGAGCTGCTGCTGGGCCGCCTCTACTACGAAGGCAAGCTGCTGCCGCAGGACCCGCACAAGGCCGAGGAACACCTGATGAAGGCCGCGCCCACCGAGCCGGCCGCCAACTACCTGCTGGGGCAGATCTACATCCGCGGCTACCTCGGCGACATCTACCCGGACAAGGCGCTGGACTACTTGCTGAGCGCTGCCCGCAGCGGCCAGATCAACGCCGACTTCGCCCTCGGCCAGATGTTCGCCCAGGGCAAGGGCATCCAGCCCAACCTGGTCAACGCCTACGTCTTCAGCCAGCTCGCGCTGCCCAAGAACACCCCCCAGGCCACCGAACTGGCCCAGGCGGTGGAACAACAACTGCAGCCTGCGGAACGTGCCCGGGCCGAGCAGCTGCTGCGCGACGAGCGCCAGCTGAGAGGCACCGCGTTGCAAGACGCCGCGCAGATGCAAGCCATGCAGACCCCTTGAAGGAACCGCTATGAAATTCAATCTCTGGACGAATGCCAGCTTGGGCCTGGGCATCACGCTGATCACCGCGAGCAGCGCCTTCGCCGTGCAGATGAGTGACAAGAACTTCGGCCTCGACATCAAGATCACCGCGCAGTCCGAAGACGACCGCGACCTCGGCACCCAGAAAGGCGGCGACGTCAACGGCATCGGCCTCGACCTGCGTCCCTGGGTCTACGGCCAGCGCGGCGAGTGGAGCGCCTTCGCCATGGGCCAGGCGGTGACCGCGACCGACATCGTCGAGACCGACACCCTCGAATCCAGCGACATCGACAGCGAATCCAGCCAGAACAGTGACGGCCGCGAACCGGACAAGAGCTACCTCGCCCTGCGCGAATTCTGGGTCGACTACGCCGGCCTCACCGCCTATCCGGGCGAACACCTGCGCTTCGGCCGCCAGCGCGTACGCAGCGACGAAGGCACCTGGTGGGACACCAACATCGAAGCCCTGCGCTGGACCTTCGACACCACCCTGCTGAGCGCCAACGTCGGCGTCGCCGAACGCTTCAGCGAGTACCGCACCGACATCGACGAACTGGCCCCCGAGGACAAGGACCGCCAGCACCTCTTCGGCGACGTCGCCACCCAGTGGATGCCCAACCACTGGGTCGGCCTCAAGCTCCACCACAGCCGCGACAACGGCAGCCTGCCCGACAACGGCGAGGTGGTGGACCCGCTGGACAAGCGCTACACCGGCGACCTCACCTGGCTCGGCATCAACGCCGACAACGGCTTCTTCGACCGCCGCTCGCCCGAGACCCTCAACTACTGGGCCCAGGCCACCTGGCTCACCGGCGACATCGACGAACTGAACCAGACCGTGGTCGGCAACGACCGCCTGGCCAACGGCTCGCGCAACGTCGACGTCGACGCCTGGGCGCTGGACCTCGGCCTGCGCTGGAATATCGACGACCAGTGGAAGGTCGGTGGCGCCTACGCCCGTGGCAGCGGCGGTGGCGACGAGGACAGCTCCGAGCAGTTCCGCCAGACCGGCATGGAGAGCAACCGCTCCAACTTCACCGGCACCAACTCGCGCATGCACCGCTTCGGCGAAGCCTTCCGCGGCGAGCTGAGCAACCTCCAGGTGGGCACCGCCTTCGCCTCCTGGCAGCTGCGCGAGGACTACGACGCCAGCGTCGTCTACCACCGCTTCTGGCGTATCGACGACAACCAGGACATCGGCCAGGCCGGGATCATCGCCCCGCTGGAGGACGGCGAGAAGGACGTCGGCCAGGAGCTCGACTTCGTCGTCACCAAGTACTTCAAGCAGGGCCTGCTGCCGGCCTCGATGGCCGAGCACATGGACGACGCCTCCGCCCTGGTGCGCTTGCGTGGTGGCGTGTTCAAGCCGGGCGATGCCTATGGCAGCGGCACCGACTCGCTGATGCATCGCGCCTTCGTCGACTTCATCTGGCGCTTCTGAGGCCGCCATGCGCGAAGGGAGAACAGCCATGAGAAACCCCATCGGAACCCCCCTGCCGCTCAGCGGCGTGGTGCTTGGCGCGCTGCTCGTCGCCGCGCCCTGGGTCCAGGCCGCCGAGCCGACCAAGGAACTCAAGGAAACCAAGAACTACACCGTCACCAGCGCGCCGGTGGACCAGTTGCACCTGGACGCGCCAACCCTGCCCGACCTCTCCGGCTACACCGCCCAGGCGGTGGACGCCAAGATCGACCGCTCGAAACAGGGCAAGGTCGTGGTGCGGCGCATGCTGCAGCAGGACGCCCTGAAGGACTTCATCGGCGGCAATGAACGCATGCGCGAATGGGTCACCCGCCAGCGCGGCATGCCCCAGGCGATCTTCATCGAGGGTGGCCACGTCACCCCCGCCGACATCGCCAAGGCCCTGCCCGACACCCAGTTCAGCGAGACCGAGCCGGGCGTCTACCTGGCCCGCCTGCCCGTGGTGGTGGCCCAGGACGCGAACCTCGAGATCGGCAAGGACACCAAGGACTTCCGCCTCTCCCAGGAGCGCGGCGCGTTCCTGGTCAACGACGGCAAGCTGTTCATCACCGGCACCAAGCTCACCGCCTGGCGCGAGCAGGACAAGGGCCCGGCCACCTTCCGCACGCCCGATGAATTCCGCCCCTTCCTGGTCTCCTGGGGCGGCAGCGAGCTGTACATCGTCGGCAGCACCGTCACCAGCCTCGGCTACAACAACTCCAAGTCCTACGGCGTCTCCATCACCCAGTACACCCCCGGCATGCACGCGCGCCTCAAGCGCCCGGAGCCCACCGGCTGGCTGGTGGATTCGGAGTTCGTCGACCACTGGTACGGCTTCTACTGCTACGAAGCGCGCGACGTGGTGATCAAGGGCAACACCTACCGCGACAACATCGTCTACGGCATCGACCCGCACGACCGTTCCCACGGCCTGATCATCGCCGAGAACACCGTGTTCGGGACCAAGAAGAAGCACGGGATCATCATCTCCCGCGAGGTGGACGACAGCTGGATCATCAACAACAAGACCTACGACAACAAACTCTCGGGCATCGTCATCGACCGTAACTCGGTGAACAACCTGGTGGCCTACAACGAGGTCTACCAGAACCATGCCGACGGTATCACCCTGTACGAGAGCTCCAACAACCTGTTGTGGGGCAACAAGATCGTCAACAACCAGCGCC
Organism: Pseudomonas sp. 57B-090624; assembly: GCF_003234055.1. Classification (NCBI taxonomy): domain Bacteria; kingdom Pseudomonadati; phylum Pseudomonadota; class Gammaproteobacteria; order Pseudomonadales; family Pseudomonadaceae; genus Pseudomonas; species Pseudomonas sp. 57B-090624. The sequence continues at coordinate 116,151 of NZ_QKRU01000007.1, read as the reverse complement.
ACGGCATCCGCCTGCGCAACAGCGTGAACATCCGCCTGTACGAGAACCTCGCCATCGCCAACGGGCTGACCGGCGTGTACGGGCACATCAAGGACCTGTCCAACACCGACCGCGACATCGAGCTCGACCCCTTCGACACCAAGGTCTCGATGATCGTGGTCGGCGGCAAGCTCGCCGGTAACGGCTCCAGCCCGCTGTCCATCGACTCGCCGCTCTCCGTGGAGCTCTACCGCGTGGAGATGCTCGCCCCGAGCAAGTCCACCGGCATCAGCTTCGCCGGCGTGCTGGGCGAGAAACAGGAAGAAATCCTCGACCTCATGGTGCGCCGCAAGAAAGCGGTGCTCATCGACCCCGTCGAAAGCCAGGCCGAACTCCAGGATTGAGGCAACAGATCATGCACAACAACAGCACCCGTTGGTTCGCCCCCTCCGCACTGGCCGCCGCCCTGCTGGCCGGCGCCCACACCGCCCAGGCGGCCGAACCGCAGTACAGCGTGCAGCGCACCGGTCCGCTGTGCGCCGCGGCGCAGAACCCGAACACCTACAACACCAAGTACCTGAGCTTCTTCACCGCGCTGGTGCAGGCCAAGGACGACTGGCTGTTCCGCTCCCGCAACGACCTGCGCACCGACTTCGGCACCACCCCCTACGGCTACAGCGAGTTCAAGCGCCTGCGCGACGCGCTCAAGGCCAAGGGCGTCGAGCTGATGGTGGTCTACCAGCCCACCCGCGGGCTGATCAACCGCGAGAAGCTGACCGAGCAGGAGAAGGCCCGCTTCGACTTCGAGCTGGCGAAGAAGAACTACCTCAAGACGGTGGCGGACTTCCGCAAGACCGGCATCTGGGTCACCGACCTCTCGCCGCTGTTCGACGAGCAGGGCGTGGACACCGACTACTACTTCAAGGCCGACCACCACTGGACCCCGGCCGGCGCCGACCGCACCGCCAAGCTGGTGGCCGAGACGCTGAAGGAGATGCCCGGCTTCGCCGACATCCCCAAGAAGGAATTCTCCAGCAAGGTCGTCGGCCTGCTGCCCAAGGCCGGCACCCTGCACAAGACCGCCGGCCAGCTGTGCGGCACCACCTACGCCACCCAGTACGTCGAGCGCTACGAGACCGAAGCCTCGGGCGAGGCGGGCGGCGACAGCCTGTTCGGCGACGAGTCGAACCCGCAGATCGTCCTGGTGGGCACCAGCAACAGCGGCCCGGCGTACAACTTCGGCGGTTTCCTGCAACAGCACAGCGGTGCCGAAGTGCTCAACATGGCGGTCAGCGGCGGCGGCTTCGACAGCGCCCTGCTGCAGTACATGACCAGCAAGGAATTCCACGAGAACCCGCCGAAGATCATCGTCTGGGAATTCGCCACCCACTACGACATGGCGCAGAAGAGCTTCTACCGCCAGGCCGTGCCGCTGGTGAACAACGGCTGCGAAGGCCGGAAGGCGGTGATGCACAACAAGGTGAAGATGAAGCCCGGTGCCAACGAGGTCTTCGTCAACGGCCAGAACGGCGCGGTCAAGGACATCCGCAGCGGCGACTACCAGGTCGACCTGACCTTCAGCGACCCGTCCGTGCACGAATCCAAGGCCACCATCTGGTACCTCAACGGCCGCCGCGAGAACTTCAAGATCGAACAGAGCGACCGCGTCGACACCGGTGGTCGCTATGTCTTCGAACTGCGCGACGACCCCGACTGGCGGGACCTGAACGTCCTCGCCCTGGAAATCCACAGCCCCGAAGAAATGCCGGAAAACCTCAGCGTCGACGTGACCCTGTGCAAGCGACCCGGCAACGGTGGCGACACCCTCACGGCCAAGGCCGAGTGAGGAAGGAGGTCCCCATGAAGCATCCACTCAGCCTGCTCGCACCCTGCCTGCTCGGCGGCTTCCTGCTCGTCGGCCAGGCCAGTGCCGCCGACCTGGTGCCGCCACGCGGCTACTACGCACCGGTGGATATCGACGACAAGAAGCCCGAGGCCTGCAAGGCACCGCCTCAGCCGTACACGGCCAAGCTCGACTTCCGCAGCAAGTACGAAGGCTCGGACAAGGCCCGCGCGACCCTCAACCCGGATGCCGAGAAGGCCTTCCGCGAGAAGACCGCCGACATCACCGAGATGGAGCGCGGCGTCAACAAGATGGTCATGGTCTACATGCGCGAAGGGCAGCGTCCGCAGCTCGAATGCGCCCTGCAGTGGATGACCAGCTGGGCCCAGGCCAACGCCCTGCTCAGCACCGAGTACAACCACACCGGCAAATCGATCCGCAAATGGGCGCTGGGCAGCCTGTCCTCCGCCTACCTGCGGCTGAAGTTCTCCGACAGCCACCCGCTGGACGCCTACAAGGGCCAGACCCAGGTCATCGAATCCTGGTTCTCGCGCCTGGCCGACCAGACGGTGCACGACTGGAGCGGCCTGCCGCTGAAGAAGATCAACAACCACTCCTACTGGGCCGCCTGGTCGGTGATGGCCACGGCCGTGGCCACCAACCGCCGCGACCTGTTCGACTGGTCGGTGGACCAGTTCCGCGTCGCCGCCAGCCAGGTCGACAAGGACGGCTTCCTGCCCAACGAACTCAAGCGCGAACAGCGCGCCCTCGCCTACCACAACTACAGCCTGCCGCCGCTGGCGATGATCGCCGCGTTCGCCCAGGCCAACGGCGTGGACCTGCGCGAGGAGAACAACGGTGCGCTGCGTCGCCTCGGCGAGAGGGTCATCGCCGGCGTCGACGACCAGGAGCCCTTCGACGACAGGACCGGCAAGGACCAGGACATGGACGAGTTGGAGAAACACGCCAAGTTCGCCTGGCTCGAGCCCTGGTGCGCCCTCTACGGCTGCAAGCCCGACACGGTCGAGTGGAAGGACTCCATGGGCCCCTACAAGACCTTCCGCCTGGGCGGCGACGTCACCCAGGTCTTCCACCCGAAGAAGGAGGGCGGCAGCGGTAGCTGATGCAGCGCCCTCCCCTCGGGGAGGCGCCTGAAGGAATCAACCGACCGCGCAGCAGACGCGGCGGCGCAAGGATTTGAACGCCACACCCTGGGGAGGGAATGGCGGGTCGCACACCGGGCTGGAACGTCCGGCGGCGGCCCAGAAAGTTGACGTACAAGTGGAGAGACTCGGATGGTCTTTTCTTCAAACGTGTTCCTGTTCCTGTTCCTGCCGATTTTCCTCGGCTTGTACTACCTGGTCGGGACGCGCTATCGAAACCTGCTGCTGCTCGTCGCCAGCTACGTGTTCTACGCCTGGTGGCGGATCGACTTCCTCGCGCTGTTCGCGGCGGTCACGGTGTTCAACTACTGGATCGGCCTGCGCATAGGCGCCGCCGGGGTCCGCACGAAGACGGCGCAGAAATGGCTGATCCTCGGCGTGGTGGTGGACCTGTGCGTGCTGGGCTACTTCAAGTACGCCAACTTCGGCGTCGACAGCCTCAACGCCATCGTCACCTCGTTCGGCATGGAGCCCTTCGTCCTCACCCACATCCTGCTGCCGATCGGTATCTCGTTCTACATCTTCGAGTCCATCAGCTACATCATCGATGTGTACCGTGGCGACACCCCGGCGACCCACAACCTGATCGACTTCGCCGCCTTCGTGGCGATCTTCCCGCACCTGATCGCCGGCCCCGTGCTGCGCTTCCGCGACCTGGTCGACCAGTTCAACCACCGCACCCACACCGTCGACAAGTTCGCCGAGGGCTGCACCCGGTTCATGCAGGGCTTCATCAAGAAGGTCTTCATCGCCGACAGCATCGCGCCCATCGCCGACCACTGCTTCGCCCTCTCCGACCCGACCACGGGGGATGCCTGGCTCGGTGCGCTGGCCTACACCGCGCAGCTGTACTTCGACTTCTCCGGCTACAGCGACATGGCCATCGGCCTCGGCCTGATGATGGGCTTCCGCTTCATGGAGAACTTCAACCAGCCCTACATCAGCCAGTCCATCACCGAGTTCTGGCGGCGCTGGCATATCAGCCTCTCCACCTGGCTGCGCGACTACCTGTACATCAGCCTGGGCGGCAACCGCGGCACCACCTTCCAGACCTACCGCAACCTGTTCCTGACCATGTTGCTGGGCGGTCTGTGGCACGGCGCCAACTTCACCTACATCATCTGGGGCGCCTGGCACGGCATGTGGCTGGCGATCGAACGCGCCCTGGGCGTGGACGCCGCGCCGCGCGTGCTCAACCCGCTGCGCTGGGCCTTCACCTTCCTGCTGGTGGTGATCGGCTGGGTGATCTTCCGCGCCGAGAACCTCGACGTCGCCTGGCGCATGTACGCCGCCATGTTCAGCTTCGGCGAACTGGGCCTCTCCGAGCTCAACCGCGCCCAGTTGACCAGCCTGCAGATCGCCACCCTGGTACTGGCCTACGTGGTGCTGGCCATCTTCGGCATCCGCCAGTTCTACACCAAGCCCCTGGCCGGTGCGCCCAAGGCCCGCGCCGAGGAACACATCGACGCCGACGGCCCGGCCACCGCCCAGCCGCGCACCCAGCAGGGCGGCGCCAATGACCCGGCGGCCATCGCCTACTCGCCGAGCGGCGGCCTGGTGTGGCAGCAGGCCTGGATGACCCAGCTGCCGATGCTGGCTACCCGCATCGCCCTGCTGGTGCTGTTCGCCGCCTCGATCCTGAAGCTCTCGGCGCAGAGCTTCTCCCCCTTCCTCTACTTCCAGTTCTGAGGAGCGCGACCATGAGCAGAACTGCAAACACCCTCTACATCGTCGTCTTCGCCGGCATGCTGCTGGCCCTTAGCCTGTGGTCCATGCGCGGCATCGTCGGCTTCAGCGTCGCCAAGGAGACCACCGTGCTCAACGGCAAGCTGGCCCATGCCTTCGAGAAGCACTACGACGACCAATTCCCGATCAAGCAGATCGGCACCAACCTCTGGGCGCTGGTGGACTTCGGCCTGTTCGGCGAAGGCCGCCAGGGCGTGGTCATCGGCAAGGACGGCTGGCTGTTCTCCGACGAGGAATTCGACCCCGTCGCCGATGGCAGCCGCCACCTGCAGGAGAACCTGGCGATGATCCAGGGCGTGCGCGACGAGCTGGCCAACCGGGGCGTGACCCTGGTGCTGGCCATCGTGCCGTCCAAATCGCGCCTGTACCCCGAGTACACGGGCGATGCCCGCCCCACCGCCCTGCGCCAGGACCTCTACGCCCAGTTCCGCGGCGCCGCGCGCAAGGCCGGGATCATCGCCCCGGACCTGCTCGGTACCCTGGAGCAGGCCAAGAGCAACGGCCAGGTCTTCCTGCGTACCGACACCCACTGGACGCCCCTGGGCGCCGAGGTGGTGGCCAACGCCCTGGGCGAGGCCGTGCGCAGTGCGGCGCCGCTCTCGGGCGACGCCCAGGAGTACGTCACCGAGGCGGTGAAGAACGAAGACTACAAGGGCGACCTGACCCGCTTCCTGCCCCTGGACCCGATGTTCGAGAACCTGATGCCGGCCCCGGACAAATTGCAGAAACGCGAGACCCGCGCCGCGGTCGAAGGTGAGGCCAGCGGCGACTCCCTGTTCGCCGACAGCACCGTCCCGGTGGTGCTGGTGGGCACCAGCTACAGCGCCAACCAGAACTGGAACTTCGCCGGTGCGCTGCGCCAGTCGCTGCAACGCGACCTGGTCAACCACGCCGAGGACGGCCACGGCCCGATCCTGCCGATGCTCAAGTACCTCAAGAGCGACGAGCTGAAGGACGCCGCTCCGCAACTGGTGATCTGGGAATTCCCCGAGCGCTACCTGCCCATGCCCAACGACCTCAGCGAATTCGACCCGCAGTGGATCGCCGAGCTGCGCAAGGGCGGCAACCCCGGCGAGCGCCTCGCGGCCGCCGCCGCCAACTAGAAACCCAGCAGTGAGGGCCCGCCCCGCGAGCCCTCGACGACTGTGGCCCCACCGGGCCATTCCAAGAAAGAAAGATGGAGGAACACCATGAACCGACAGAAGAAACGTAACTGGACGTCGTACGCCTGCGCCATCGCCCTGGGCCTCGCCGCCGTGCATGCACAGGCCGACGAGGGCGGGCTCTACGGGCCCCAGGCACCCAAGGGATCGGCCTTCGTCCGCGCCTACAACGCCGGTAGCAGCGAACTCAGCGTCAACGTCGGCAACACCGCGCTGAACGATGTCGCCCCGCTCGGCTCCAGCGACTTCAAGTTCCTGCCCGCGGGCAACTACAGCGCCCAGGTCGGCGCCACCAACCTGCCGGTGAAACTGGAAGCCGACCGCTACTACACCCTGGTCAACCAGCCGGGTGCCGAACCCAAGCTGGTGGAAGAGCCGCCCTTCAAGAACAAGCAGAAGGCCCTGCTGCGGGTGCAGAACCTCTCCGACGCCAAGCTCACCGTCAAGACCGCCGACGGCAAGACCGCCGTGGTCGAGGACGTGGCCGCCCAGGGCCGCGGCGAGCGCGAGATCAACCCGGTGAAGGTCAACCTCGCCCTGTTCGACGGCACCCGCAAGGTCAGTGACCTCAAGCCCGTCTCGCTGCAACGCGGCGAAGTCGTCTGCCTCTACATCACCGGCAGCGGCGGCAAGCTCTCCCCGGTCTGGGTCAAGCGCCCGGCCGAATCCTGATGTACCCGGCCCGGGGCTCGCGCCCCGGGCGAACGCTTCGTACCCGCCGCACGAGACAGTGGGACTACAAGACAGAAATCAGTGATCGATGTGATGAGAAACCTATCCACAAACGATGAACGATTCTAGGAGATACACCCATGATTCCTGTGATCCTCTCTGGCGGTAGCGGCTCCCGACTCTGGCCCCTTTCGCGCAAGCAATACCCCAAGCAGTTCCTGGCCCTGACCGGTGACCACACCCTGTTCCAGCAGACCCTGGAGCGCCTGAACTTCGAAGGCATGCAGGCCCCGGTGCTGGTGGCCAACAAGGATCACCGCTTCATCGTCCAGGAGCAGCTGGACGCCATCGGCATCACCCCGCAGGCCATGCTGCTCGAACCCTTCGGCCGCAACACCGCGCCCGCCGTCGCCATCGCCGCCATGCAGCTGCTGGCCGAAGGCCGCGACGAGCTGATGCTGGTGATGCCGGCCGACCACGTGCTGGAAGACCAGCGCGCCTTCCAGCAGGCCCTGGCCCTGGCCACCATCGCCGCCGAGAAGGGCGAGATGGTGCTGTTCGGCGTGCCCGCCCTGCGCCCCGAAACAGGCTACGGCTACATCCGTGGCAAGGATTCGGCCGGCAGCCTGCCGGACGGCATCAGCCGCGTCGCCCAGTTCGTCGAGAAGCCCGACGCCGAGCGTGCCCAGCAGTACGTGGATTCCGGCGACTACTTCTGGAACAGCGGCATGTTCCTGTTCCGCGCCAGCCGCTTCCTCGACGAGCTCAAGCACCACGACGTGGACATCTACGACACCTGCCTGCTGGCCCTGGAACGCAGCCAGCGCGACGGCACCACGGTGACCATCGACGCCGCCACCTTCGCCTGCTGCCCGGACAACTCCATCGACTACGCGGTGATGGAGAAGACCCAGCGTGCCTGCGTGGTGCCGCTCTCCGCCGGCTGGAACGACGTCGGCAGCTGGAGCTCGATCTGGGAAGTGCACGACAAGGACAAGGACGGCAACGTCACCAAGGGCGACGTGGTGGTGCACGACAGCCACAACTGCCTGGTGCACGGCAACGGCAAGCTGGTGTCGGTGATCGGCCTGGAGGACATCGTCGTCGTCGAGACCAAGGACGCCATGATGATCGCCCACCGCGACCGCGTGCAGGACGTCAAGAAGCTGGTCAACGAACTGGACGCCCAGGGCCGCAGCGAGACCCAGAACCACTGCGCCGTGTACCGCCCCTGGGGCTCGTACGACTCGGTGGACATGGGCGGCCGCTTCCAGGTCAAGCACATCACCGTCAAGCCCGGCGCGCAGCTCTCGCTGCAGATGCACCACCACCGCGCCGAGCACTGGATCGTGGTCTCCGGCACCGCCGAGGTGACCTGTGACGACAAGACCTTCCTGCTCACCGAGAACCAGTCGACCTACATCCCCATGACCGCGGTGCACCGCCTGACCAACCCCGGCAAGATCCCCCTGGAGATCATCGAGGTGCAGTCCGGCAGCTACCTGGGCGAGGACGACATCGAGCGCCTGGAAGACGTCTACGGCCGCAGCGACTCCGTCTCCGTGAGCCATGTGACAGCACGCTGAGCCTCCTTCCCCCATCGGGAGGCCCATTCCCCCTGTGCCAGCAGGGGGATGGCGTGCGCCAACCCAAGGGGGCCCCGCCGGGCCCCCGCGCCCGGCACCACCATCCACCCGCATCGCCCCGGCGTAATGCGCTAGCATTGAGCCCCTCCAATCCCCACGGGCGTCCCCATGCTGATCGGTGCGATCCTCACCCTGACCTGGCTGATCCTGGTCATCCGCCAACCCGCCAAGGCCCTGCCCATCTCGCTGGTCGCCGTGCTCGGCATCGGCCTGGTCGCCGCCTGGGTGCTCTGGGAAGAGCGCGTGGTGGACCGCCAGCTGGCCCTGCTCGACGTCCGCGTCACCTACGCCCCCGACGCGTGCCCCGCCGACCGCCCGCTGCAGATCCGCGTGCACAACGGCAGCAGCACCACCCTGCTGGACCTCGCCTGGGTGATCCAGGCCTACCGTCCGGGCGACGCCATCAACCTCACCCAGTCGGCCTTCGATGCCGAACGCTCCCTCGGCCCGCCGCGCCTGCAGGCCGGCGCCGACTGGAGCCACTGCCTGCCCGTGCCGCCCCTGCGCAGCGGCTACCGTCCGCAGACCCTGGAGTTCCGCGCCGAGCGATTACATGGCAGATTCGCCGACTGATGCGCGAACCGCCGCCCCGCCTCCCTCACAACAAGACCAACAAGGAACCCAGCAATGAGCCAACCCGTCGCCCTCATCACCGGCTGCTCCAGTGGCATCGGCCGCGCCCTGGCCGATGCCTTCAAGCACGCCGGTTACAGCGTCTGGGCCTGCGCGCGCAAGGCCAATGACGTCGACGCCCTGAACGTCGCCGGCTTCACCGGCGTGCAGCTGGACGTCAACGACGAGGCCGCGGTGGCGCAGCTGGGCGAGCGCCTGCAACGGGAGATCGGCCGCCTCGACGTGCTGGTCAACAACGCCGGCTACGGCGCCATGGGCCCGCTGCTGGACGGCGGCACCGACGCCCTGCGCCGGCAGTTCGAGACCAATGTCTTCTCCCTGATCGGCCTGACCCGCGCCTGCTTCCCCGTGCTGCGCGCCAGTCGCGGCCTGGTGGTCAACATCGGCAGCGTCTCCGGTGTGCTGGTCACCCCCTTCGCCGGCGCCTACTGCGCCTCCAAGGCCGCCGTGCACGCCCTCTCCGACGCCCTGCGCCTGGAGCTCGCCCCCTTCGGCATCGACGTGATGGAAGTGCAGCCCGGCGCCATCGCCTCCAGCTTCGGTGCCAACGCCAGCCGCGAAGCCGAGGCGGTGATCGCCGAGGGTTCGCCCTGGTGGCCGATCCGCGACGGCATCCGCGCCCGCGCCAAGGCCTCCCAGGACAACCCCACCCCCGCCACCGAATTCGCCCGCGACCTGCTCGCCGCCGCCCAGCGCCACCCGCGCCCGCGCCTGCTGCGCCTGGGCAATGGCAGCCGCGCCCTGCCGCTGCTCGCCGCGCTGCTGCCCAAGGGCCTGCTGGAATCGGTGCTGAAGAAACGCTTCGGCCTCGACGTGGCCCTGGAGCGCCCGTGAACGACCCGCGCCCCACCTTCCCGATGCGCTACGCCATCGGCGGCGTCGTGCTGGCGATGGTGCTCAACCTCGCCCTGCGCAGCCTGGTCAAAGTCGGCGGCCTGCTCGCCACCCTGATCATCGCCGGCGCCGTCGCCCTGCTGCTCGCCGGGGCCTTCCGCCTCATCCAGCGCCGCGCCCCGACCCGGGGCGAGGCCTGGCGCATCCTCGTCGGCTACGGCGCCCTGCTCGGCGTCCTCTACCTCGGCCTGCTCGGCATGATGACCCTGCAGGACCAACCCAGCCCCATGGCCGTCTTCCTGTTCTTCCTGCACTACCTCTGCTACCCCGTCCTCGCCTGGTTAACCCTCCTCCCCCGCCGCTGACCCCGCACCGTTGGGCCTCGCTGCGCTCGGCGCCAACCTACATCGCCGTCGCGCCCGGGCTTCACCGCTGCGTAGGGTGGATGCCGCTCTTCGCATCCACCAGCAGACTCTTCCCGAGCATCACGGCCTCAGGCTATAAACGCGACCTGCTGGCACGCCCGTCGGTGGACAAGGAGCGGCAAAATGCAGGGAAGACTGACAGCACTGGCGCTGGTAGCTGCAACACTCGCGGGGTGCGATGCCATTGTCACGGTGGAAGGCACCATCGAACCCCGGCTGTTCGCGCGCTCCAAATGCGAGTCGTTCATTCGAAACTCGACGGGGAAGTCATCCTCGTCAGAAATCCGCGAGGCCGCCTTTTACGACGGCATGATGGTGTCGCCATTCGGCGACGATCTGTACACCGTCCGCGTCGACTGCAAGGCCCCCGACGGCACGCTGCTGGCCAGCCGCCAGGAAATCGTGACCCTCGGCGACGAGGCCTCGACCCTCTACATGGGCCTGATCAGCACGGAGCCACGCAAGGGACGGAGCCACGAGCCCGAGTGGGTCATCGCCGAGAAGGCACCGCCACCACCGCCCGACCCCACCTGCCCTCGCCGTGAGTCACCGAGCGCCTACGCCCAGGCATTCGCAGCCATCGAGCAACGCCTCGCCGAGGATGGCCAGCAGAAGGTCGCGATGAAGCGCCTGAACAGGCTGGCCCACCGCAATGGCTGGCTGCTGGTGGAGGCCGAATACGAGCGCCTTGGTCCCATGAGCTTCCTCCTCGCGCCTGCCGGCCAGGGCTACTCGGTGGCGAGCTATTACGTTGGCACCACCCCGAAAGGCCAGCGCTACGCGCTGATCCATGAGCTGTTCCTGCGCGAAGCCCCCCAGGTGCCGCCCGACCTGCTCGCCTGCCTGCTGGACTGAGCGCTCCTCCAAGGCACGCCCCGTAGGTTGGCCAGGGCGGCGCTCCGCTGAGGCACGAAACCCAACGCAGCGATCCCGCCCCCCGCCCGTTGGGCCTCGCTGCGCTCGGCGCCAACCTACGCCCATCCCCACACGGGCTTCACCGGTGTGTAGGGTGGATGCCGCTCTTTGCATCCACCATGCGATGCCCGGTCAAGCACCGCTGGTGAGCCGACCCCAGTAGAATCCTCCCTCTCACCAAAGGAACGGACACCATGCACCTGCGCCCCCTCGAACTGCCCCGCGACGCCGAAGCCCTGAGCGCCTTCGAGGCCGGCTACGACACCTCTCTCATCTACCGCGTGGAGCGGCAGGGCCTGGCCTTTGCGCTGGTCGAGGAACGCCGCGCGGCGCCCTTCCGCAAGCGCTACGACGCCGAGGGGTTCGCCGAGGATGTCGAGGACGCGGACTTCACCGTCGCCGCCGAAGCCGAGGACGGCAGCCTGGCCGGGTTCGCCTGCGTGCGCCTGGATGAGTGGAACCGCAGCGCCGAGTTGAGCGCGCTGTTCGTCGCGCCGGCCTGCAAGGGCCAGGGGCTGGGCCGGCGGTTGCTGGACCAGGCAACGGCATTCGCCCGCAGCTGCGGCGCGCGCTGCCTGTGGCTGGAAACCCAGAGCAGCAACCACCCTGCCATCGGCTTCTACCTGAAATCCGGCTTCGCCTTCAGCGGCCTGGACACCGCGCTCTACGACCCGCGCGAGACCGCGCCCGAGGAAGTCGCGCTGTTCTTCAACCAGCCCCTGGAGACCTGAAAAACGTTGGAACCGTTGCCCTCCCCGCCTCACTAAAAAGAGAACAAGGGGGGATCCGATGGACTATCTCGACCTGCTGCAATGGCCGGCCATGCTGGTCACCGTGGCCGCCGCCTGGCTGATCGGCTCGAAGACACCCGCCCGGCGCCACATCGGCTTCTGGGTGTTCCTGGCCAGCAACGCCCTGTGGATCGCCTGGGGCCTGCACGCCCACGCCTGGGCGCTGATCGTGCTGCAACTGTGCCTCGCGGCGATGAACCTGCGCGGGGCGAAGAAGGCCGACGAGGCGAGCTAGACGCTGCCCTCGCGCTCCACCACCAGGATGCGCGCCGCCCCACGGGGGTGGGCCACGTGCTCGCAACCGGGGCCGGCGTGGAACAGGTCGCCCACGCCCAGCAGCACCGCGTGCTCCTCGCCGCACTCGCGGTAGCGCATCTCCACCTCGCCATCGAGCACCACGAAGACTTCGCTGCCGTCGTTGACGTGCCAGATGTAGGGCTGGTCGGTCCAGTGCAGGCGCACCGTGGTGCCGTCGAGGTTGGCGATGTCCAGCGCGCCCCAGGCACGCTCGGCGGTGAAGTCGCGGCTGCGGACCACGCGCTGGCTCATGCGCGGCTCCCCAGGGGCGCGGTGGCCACCGGCGCTTTCGGCTTGCGGAACACCAGCAGGTTGCCGGCCATCACCAGCACCAGGCCGAGCAGCGCCGGGGCGGTCCAGGTGTAGCCTTCGGCGAAGGCCGAGATGTTCAGCGCCACCACCGGGAACAGCACCGTGCAGTAGGCCGCGCGCTCCGGCCCCATGCGCCCCACCAGGGTGAGGTAGGCGGTGAAGCCGATCACCGAGCCGGGGATCGCCAGGTACAGCAGCGAGCCGAGGTAGCGGGTGTTCCACTCCATGGCGAAGGGCGTGCCGCTGGCCAGGCACCACAGGGCCAGCAGCGAGGCGCCGTAGAACATGCCCCAGGCGTTGGTGGTCAGCGGCCGGTAGCCGGCCTTCTGCTGCAGGCTGGAGAGCATGTTGCCGGCGGAGAAGCACAGCGTGCCCAGCAGCGCCAGGCCGAGGCCCAGCAGGGTTTCGCGGCTGGCCTGGTGGCCGGCCAGCTCGGGCCAGAACAGCAGCGCCAGCCCGGCCAGGCCCAGGGCGCCGCCAGCCAGCACGTTGGCGGCGATGCGCTGGCCGAAGAACACCCGTGCATTCAGCGCGTTCCACAGGGTGGCGGTGGAGAACACCACGGCGATCAGCCCGCTGGGGATCCACTGGCTGGCGGTGTAGAAGCACATGAAGTTGACGCAGAACAGGCACAGACCCTGGGCCAGGCAGATCATCTGCGCGCGGCCGTCGAGCTTCTGCAGGCGGCGGCCGAGCAGCAGGATGGCGAACAGCACCACGGCGGCCAGGGCGAAGCGGTAGGCGATGGACACGGGGATCGCCACCTCGCCCATCTGCAGCTTGATGGCGATCCAGGTGGTGCCCCAGATCAGGACGGTGAGCAGGTACAGCGAGAGATTCATGGCGGTCATCCGGGTGGTGCGTCGTGTGCCCAGTCTCCCGCGCAGCCCGTCGGCGCGCTTGCAAAAACTTGCGCTTATCTGCGCCGCCCCGCTGCGTCGCGCGGGCGCCCGCGCTAGCATGAACACCCAAGCCCCGCGGTTGCCCCGAGCATGTCGTCACTCCTGCAGAACCAGGTCTTCCAGTCCCTCGCCAGCTCGCCCCATGCCCGCCTGGAGCATGCCGCCGAGCTGGGCGATGGCATGGGCGCGGCGCTGTGGAGCAACCACCACGACGCCCGCGACTACCAGGGCACCCGCCTGCACACGCTGTCGTGCTACCTGGCCGGCGGCACCGGCACCTTCCGCCGCGAGCGCCCGGACACCAAGGGCGCCCCGGACAAGCTGTGCATCCTCCCCGCCGGGCACGAGTCCTCCTGGGTGATCAACGGCGAGATCCGCCTGGCGCATCTGTACATCGCCCCGGCGCAATTCGCCCACGCCGCCGTCACCCTGCTGGACCGTGAACCGCGCGAGCTGGAAATGCGCGAAGCGACCTTCCTCGACGACGCCGAGCAAGCCGCACGCTTTCACCGCCTGATCCGCCTGGACTGGAACGAACCCGGCGAGCGCATGCTCACCAGCAGCCTCGCCCACGAGATGCTCGGCCACACCCTGCTGACCCAGGTCGGCCTGCGCCAGGGCCCGCAACTCAAGGGTGGCCTCGCCCCCGCGGTGCGCAAGCGGCTGATGGACTACATCGACGAACACCTGGCCGAGCCGCTGAGCCTGGGCGAGCTGGCGGCCTTCTCGGCGCTCTCGGAATACCACTTCGCGCGGATGTTCCGCGAAAGCTTCGGCCTGCCGCCGCACCAGTACGTCCTCGCCCGCCGCCTGGCCCATGCCCGCCACCTGCTGGCCCGCACCGCCCTGCCCCTGGGCGAGGTCGCCCTGGCCTGCGGCTTCGCCAGCGCCAGCCACTTCAGCAACCGCTTCCGCAGCGCGGTCGGCGGCACGCCCGGGGAATACCGGGCCGCGATGGGGTGAGCGACGGGCCTCCTGGGGGCGCCGACGTGATGGGTTTCGCGGAGCTCTACCCATCCTACGGGTGCCACGTAATGCGGCGCGCCCATCGAGAAAGACGATCAGGAGAACGTCGCCCCATCCGCTGGGCGATGAAGGTGGCGCCGCTGGGCGAATGAATTCGCCCCTACAGGGAAATCATTGCCCCCCGCACGCTGGCACGGCTTCACAACGGCCGCCGGCCTTGGCTGCGTCACCGAGGGGTGCGGCCATGCGCGTGTCGTCCGGGGCCAGCTGGCGGGCGCAGGCGCGGGCCTGTTCGGCCTGGCCCAGGCAGCCGCGTTCGGCCAGCAGCTCGGAGAGGTTGAACCAGCCCAGGGCATAGTCCGGCTTGCGGGTGATGCTCTGGCGCAGGGCCTTCTCCGCGCCCTCGCGGTCGCCCTCGGAGTAGCGCGCATTGGCCAGGGCGAACAACGGCAGCGGCTCGCGGTACCAGTGCCCGGAAGCCGTGAGGTAGGCCCGTTCGGCGCGTTCGCGCTGGCCGGTCTGTTCCAGGTCGCTGGCACCCTGCATCCAGGCTTCCAGGCGCGGCTCGGCCGGCAGTTGCTCGGGGGGCAGGGTCACCACCGCCCAGCGCTCGGCGCGCGCCCAGGTGCGATCGAAACTGCGCAGGTCGGTGACCCATCGCCGTGTGGTGGCCGAACGCAGCACCAGCTCGTCCTTCGCACGGTCATAGCCGACCACCACCGCGAAGTGCCATTGCGGGTACCAGTCGAGCCCGAGGTTCTGCATCACCAGCACCGGGTTGCCCTCCGCCACCTGGGCCAGCAGGGCATCCAGGCTGGGTTGCAGCGGGTAGACCAGCATGCCGCTCTGCCGCGCCGCCGCCACCAGTTCCAGCTTGAGGCTGCCGCGCCGCTCGGGCAGGTAGACCTTGGGCACCAGCGCCTCCGGCGAGGTGGCCACGCCGCGGTGCACCAGCACCGTGGCCAGCGCCGCCGGGCCGCACTGGTAGTCCTCCTGCGGGTAGAAGGGCACGTCCACCAGCTCGATGCGCTCGGGCAGCCGCCCGCTCTGCGGGGGCAGCAGCGGGCCGCTGGCGCAACCGCCGAGCAGCACGGCCAGGGCGAGGAGCCCCGGCCGCAGCACACGCATCAACGGATGCACTTGATGAAGCTGAAGATATCCGTGGCGCAGAGCATGTCGGTGATGATGAAGATCACCAGGAACAGCACGATGATGCCGACCACGCCGGCACCGGCGGGCTCCTGCTGCAGCTGCTGGTTGAACTGCGCCAGCTCGGCCGGGGTGAGGCTGTTGATGCGCGCCTCCACCTGCTCGCGGGGCACCCCGTACTCCTGCAACTTCTTCTGCACGTCCTGGTTGTCGAGCATGCCGCGCAGCTGCGCGCGGTCGACCTGCTGCTGCTGTTCCTGCAGCGCCTGGGGCGTACCGATCATGGCGGCCTGGGCCAGCGGCACCTGGGCGAAGAAGGTGAGTTGGCTGGCGACCAGCACGGCGGCGAGTCGGCGGTTGATGGCGGGATTGAGCATGGTGGTTCTCCTGGATTCTGTTGTTGTGATCGATTGACCCGCGCCTCGCTTCCCGGGTTCCACCGTCCGATCGCCCGGTGTTCACCGCCGCATTGCGCAATGGCCACGGCACAAATAGAATGCGAAGCATTCCTATTTGATCCATTGCCGAATCCCCCTTCCGGAGCCCTCCTTGACCCACAGCCCGGCAGCCCCCGAGCAGGCGTTGCACAAGCTCTACAGCGACCACAACGGCTGGCTCCGCCACTGGCTGCAGCGCAAGCTCGGCTGCCCGCAGAGTGCTGCCGACCTGGCCCAGGACACCTTCCTCAAGGTGCTGCTGGGGCGCGAGGCGCACCGCATCCTCGAACCCCGGGCGTTCCTCACCACCCTCGCCAAGCGCGTGCTGGCCAACCATTACCGCCGCCAGGACATCGAGCGCGCCTACCTGCTGGCCCTCGCCGCGCTGCCGGAGGACGAGGTCCCCAGCGAGGAGGCCCGCGCCATCATCCTGGAGACCCTGGTGGAGCTGGACCGCCTGCTCGACGGCCTGCCGCCCCAAGCCAAGAAGGTCTTCCTGCTGGCCCAGGTGGACGGTTGCACCTACGCCGAGATCGCCGAACAGCTCGGCCTCTCCCTCTCCAGCGTCAAGCGCTACATGGCCAAGGCCGCCGAGCGCTGCTACTTCGCGGAGTGCCTCTGATGGCCCTGCGCAAGAGCGGCGAGCACCGCATCGCCCCCGCCGTCGCCGCCCAGGCCGTGCAGTGGCTGGTGGAGCTGCAGGACGGCACGCCGTCGCGCCAGCGCGAGGAGGACTGGCAACGCTGGCGCGCCGCCGACCCGGAGCACGAGCGCGCCTGGCAGCGTATCGAGTCGGTCAACCAGGGCCTGCGCGGGTTGAACACGCCCACTGCCCTTGCCGCCCTGGATGCCCCCACCTCGCGCGGCCGTCGCGACGCCCTGAAGCTGCTCACCCTGCTGGTGATCGCCGGTGGCGGCGCCCTGGCGGTGCGGGACAGCGAGCCGCTGCTGGCCCTGCGCGCCGACCAGAGCACCGCCGTGGGCGAGCGGCGGAACCTGACCCTGGACGATGGCTCGACCCTGTCGCTGAACACCGACAGCGCGCTGGACATCCGCTTCGACGCCCGCCAGCGCCTGCTCCACCTGCACCAGGGCGAGATGCTGGTGGACGCGGTGGACGAGGCTCGCCCGCTGCGGGTGGAAACGCCCCAGGGGCTGGTCCTGCTCAACGGCGGTCGCCTTGCCGTGCGCCTGCAGGACAGCCGCAGCCAGGTCAGCCTGTTCGCCGGCGATGCCCAGGTGTTCAGCCATGGCCAGCGCCTGGCCTTGCACCCCGGCCAGCGCCTGGACCTCGACGCCCGTGGCGGCGGGGCGGCCCAGGCGGTGGACGAGAACAGCGTGGCCTGGATCAACGGCATGCTGGTGGCCAGTGCCATGCGCCTGGGCGACTTCCTCGCCGAACTCGGCCGCTATCGCCACGGGCGCATCGGCTGCGACCCGGCCATCGCCGACCTGCGCCTGTCCGGCACCTACCCGCTGGACCACACCGACCGCATCCTCGCCCTGCTGCCGCGCACCCTGCCGGTGGAGGTGCGCAGCGTCACCCGCTACTGGATCAGCGTGCACCCCAGGGCCGCCTCCTGAGCCGCGCATCGGCCCTGTGAAAAAAATTTCCACCGACCTGAACCTTTTTCCCGGCCTCGCGTGACAGGGAAGGCAGAACCCCTTTCCCTCTCTCGACGAGTGCCACCATGAACGCCGACCCGACCCTCCGCCGCTTCACCCGCACGCCCCTGGCCCGTGCCCTGCAACCGCTGCTGCTGGGCCTGAGCCTGGCCGCCGCCGGGCTGCCCACCGTCGCCAGCGCCCAGGAGGCGGTGATCGGTGCCGACCAGCGCCAGGCCTTCGACATCCCGGCCGGTGCCCTGGAGCCCGCGCTCAACCGCTTCGGCCGCGAAGCCGGCGTGCTGCTGGCCTTCAGCCCGGAGCTGACCCAGGGCCGCAGCACCCAGGGCCTGAAGGGCGAATTCGCCGTGGCCGAGGGCCTCGACCACCTGCTCGCCGACAGCGGCCTGCGCGCCGAGGCCGCCGACGGTGGCTTCAGCCTGCACACCGCCTCCGAAGGCGCGGCGCTGGAGATCGACCGCCAGGTGGTGATCGGCTCCCGCGCGCCGGTGAGCATCAGCGAGCTGCCGGGTACCGTCTGGGTGATCGACAGCCAGCAGCTGCAGGAGCAGACCAAGGGCGGCGTGCCGCTCAAGGAAGCCCTCGGGCAACTGATCCCGGGCCTGGACATCGGCCCCCAGGGCCGCACCAACTACGGCCAGAACATGCGCGGCCGCAGCGCCCTGGTGATGATCGATGGCGTGTCGCTGAACAGCTCCCGGGGCATCAGCCGCCAGTTCGACTCCATCGACCCGTTCAACATCGAGCGCATCGAAGTGCTCTCCGGCGCCAGTGCCGTGTACGGCGGCGGCGCCACCGGCGGCATCATCAACATCGTCACCAAACGCGCCGAGGCGGGCGAGGCGCGCTTCACCAGCGAAATCGGCGTGCGCAGCGGCTTCGAGACCCACCAGGACCACGACTGGCGCGTGGCCCAGTCGGTCAGCGGCGGCAGCGAGCAGGTCAAGGGCCGCGTCTCGGTGGCCTACCAGAAGAACGGCGCCGCCTACGACGGCAACGGCGACCAGGTGATGCTCGACATCACCCAGACCGACCTGCAGTACAACCAGGCGGTGGACGTGATGGGCAGCCTGGACTTCGCCTTCGCCAACGGCCAGACCCTGAACCTGGGCATGCAGTGGTACGACTCCGGCTACGACGGCGAGAAGGGCGTGAACCTGGGGCGCAACTTCCAGGGCCTGCGCGGCCAGACGCCCTTCGAAGTGGAAGGCGGCGCCAGCTTCGACCGCGAACCGCACACCGAGCGCCAGCAGTTCAACGCCACCTGGCACGTGCCGGAGGTGCTGGGCCACGACTTCTACCTGCAGGCCTACTACCGCAGCGAGGAGATGGCGTTCCAGCCGTACCCCTCCATCACCTTCGCCAGCGGCGCCATCGACACCAACCGCTCCTACTACTCCGCCTCGCAGCAGGACACCGACTACTTCGGCCTCAAGTCCGTGCTGGTCAAGGAATGGGACCGCGTCAGCCTGACCTACGGCGCCGACTTCGAGTGGGAGAGCTTCGACTCCGACCAGGCCCTGTTCAACCTCGATACCGCCGCCAACACCGGCGGGCTGGTGGCCGACGAGTACGCCCGCGTCGGCCGCTACCCAGGCATCGACACCGACAGCAAATCGCTGTTCGCCCAGGCCAGCTGGAAGGCCACCGACGACCTGACCCTGTCCGCCGGCGTGCGCCACCAGCGCATCGGCAACGACGTCGGCTCCTTCGTCGCCGCCGCCCAGCAGATCCAGATCAGCAAGGGCAACGGCACCAGCGCCGACGCCGTGCCCGGCGGCTCGAAGGACTACCAGGTGGACCTCTACAACGCCGGCGCCGTCTACAAGCTGAGCAAGGCGCAGCAGGTCTGGGCCAACTACTCCGAGGGCTTCGAGTTGCCCGACCCGGCCAAGTACTACGGCCAGGGCAGCTACACCCTGGTGGGCAACCACTGGAGCCTGGGCCGCCACGTCAACGTCGAGGACTCGGCCCTGGACGGCATCAAGACCAAGCAGGTGGAGCTCGGCTGGCGCCACTACGCCGATGGCCTGGATGCCCAGCTGGCGGCCTTCTACGCCTGGTCGGACAAGAGCATCACCTACAACCGCACCACCCTGCTGGTGGAGCAGCTGGACAACAAGAAGCGCAACTACGGCCTCGAAGGCCAGGCCACCTACTGGCTGGACGACAACTGGCAGATCGGCGCCAGCGCCCTGGCCATCCGCTCCCAGCAGAAGATCGCCCAGCGCTGGCAGAAGCAGGACGTCACCGCCGCCAGCCCGTCCAAGCTCACCGCCTTCGCCGGCTGGCAGAACGGCGAGACCAGCCTGCGCCTGCAGGCCGTGCGCAGCTTCAACCTCAGCGACGATGGCAACGTCCTGGCCAGCGGCACCTTCGACGGCAACGACCACAAGATCGACGGCTACACCACCTTCGACCTGCTGGGCAGCCAGGCGCTGCCGGTGGGCACCCTCAACTTCGGCATCCAGAACCTGCTGGACAAGGACTACACCACCGTCTGGGGCCAGCGCGCCCAGGTGTTCTACGGCACCAACGCCACCGCCGACCTGTTCGACTACCACGGCCGTGGCCGCACCTACAGCCTGAGCTACAGCGTCGAGTTCTGAGCCCCGCCCCATACAGGCCACGGGCTGAAGTCCGGGCTACATCGCCCCCTCGGTGCGTAGGGTGGACCACGCTTCATCGGTCCACCGTCGGTGTGATGGGTAAACGCCGCAGTGGGAGCGGATTCATCCGCGACGAAGGCCGAACGCATGCACCGTAGCCCGGGCCTCAGCCCGGGAGGGGCCTCCGCCAACCCCGGACTGAAGTCCGGGCTCCCCCCTCATCAGACTCCTGACCGAACGACACGGAATTGGCCGTTTGCGACAGGCGTCGTGAAACCGGTTTTCCGTTCGTCCAATGGGATCGAACTTTGCAGAGCCAGCCTCAGTCAATCGCTCCATGCGTCAACAACTCAGGTAGCTCGCCATGTACAACCCCTTTCAGATTCTGACCGACGCCTTCCAGGCCGATTACCGGGTCAACCTCAGCCTGGAGCGCCTGGACGGCAACATCATGCTCACCCTGGCCGATGAGACCGGCGTGGTCGCGCGGCGCATGATCAGCCCCGCGCAGCGCAACGATCCGAAGCGCCTGGAGCGGGTGATCGAAAGCATCCGTTTTGGCATCGCCATCGAAAAAGGGCACAACGTCGGGGAAATGCTCAGCGCCATGACGGGAGGCAAGGCCCTCCCCACGCTGGTCGAGCGCCAGCCCGGTCGGGTCACCGGCCCGCTCGCCGTCGGTATCTGAGCGCCCTCACGGGCGCTCGTGCTCAGGCGTCCCCTTCGCCACCGCGCGCCACCTGCAGGCGCCGCCTCGGGTTCAAGCTGTCACTGGCCTCCGAGGGGAATCGCGACGAGGCGAAGCGCACCACCAGGATCGACAGCGCCAGCAGCAGGATCGCACCGCAGACATACACGATGCTCTCGTCGGGGCGGTTATGGTGCGAAACGTCGGAGATCAACAGGCGCGTCAGCGCGGTGATCGCCACGTAGATCAGAAAGCGCACCGGCATGTGGTTGGTCTTGAAGTAGATCCCCACCATCGCGCCCAGCTCCAGGTAGATGAACAGCAGCAGGATGTCATCCACCGTGATGTGCCCCTTCTCCACCATGCCCAGGAACGCCACCACCGCCGCCCAGGCGGTGATCCCCCCGATGGCGAACAACGCCAGGTAGTGGAAGCTCTCCACCAGCAGGTTGCCCAGCGACTCGGCCAGCCCGTGCACATTGCCGCGCAGCTCTTCAGCCCATTTGATTTTCACGATCCAGCTCCTCGGTACGTCTTGGTGGCGATGGTGCATCACCGGGATGACGATCCGACCTTGCAGGATGAAGGCCAGCGGTCCCGGCCCAATGAGATGCGCGGGTGCGACCAGACGCCACGGGACAGGTTGTCGCAGGGGCCGACGAGCAGCAGGACGTAGCGGCTGGCATGGCCTATGAATGACATCTGTTGACGGAGAAATCCGACCCATATACTGTACACACATCCAGTATCTTACAGACCGATTTCAAAGGTGAGAGGTGATGAATGGCCGTCGAAGTGGTGTACCGCAGCAGCCGCGACCCGGAGCGCTTGTTCATGGATAAAGCCGAAGCCGACCGTTACGACAAGATGCTCGAACTGGCCGAGTCCCTGGCCACCGTCCTGCACAAGGCCGTGCCTTCGCTGAGCGAACAGCAGGTCGAGGACCTGGGCATCTACATGGCGCGCAACCGCGACATCTTCGCCCGCGCCTTCAAGAACCAGCCAGACGCCCTCGCCGAACTGGACGCCGTCCCCGCCGAGGAATGACCCCAACACCCCTCATTGCAGGCATGCCCGTCCTGCACCGAGCCCGCTGCCCCAGCGGGCTTTTTTTTGCCCGGCAAAAGTCCGCGCCGGCACCTTGCGCCGTTTGTTCAAGCCCCAGGCCACCGCCCGATCGCATGCTGCAAGCCCCTTATGAAGGAGCTTCGCCATGCGCCGTCTGTTCGCCTGCCTCTATGCCCCGGTCTTTCTCCTCGGCTTTCTCGCCCTGGCCCTGTGGATGACCGAGCACCTGCCCTTGCGCTGGTTGCTGTTGTTGCTGATCCCGGCCATCACCGCCTGCTTTCTCGCCGAAGCCTGGCTGCCCTATGAACGGGCCTGGAACCGAAACCACGGCGACCGCCTGCGCGACTCGCTGCACGCGCTGGTCAACGAAGGGCTCAACTGCCTGGGCATCCTGGTCATCCCGTTGAGTGCGGCGCTGCTGCCGGAGGCCGGGCTCTGGCCCCATCACTGGCCGCTGGCGTTGCAACTGCTGGCCGCCATCATCGTCGCGGACCTGGGCATCACCCTCATGCACTACGCCAGCCATCGGGTGGGTTTCCTCTGGCGCCTGCACGCCGTGCACCACAGCGTGAAGCGCATGTACGGCTTCAACGGCCTGATGAAGCACCCGCTGCACCTGGGCTGCGAAGCCCTGGCCGGCACCCTGCCGCTGTTGCTGCTGGGCATGCCGGAACGGGTCGCCGCCCTCCTCGCCCTGGCCATCACCCTGCAGCTGCTGCTCCAGCACAGCAACGTCGACATGCGCATCGGCGCGCTGCGCCACCTGTTCGCCTGGGCGCCGGTGCACCGCTTCCACCACATGAAATACGGCCGCGCGGGCGATGTGAACTTCGCCCTGTTCTTCAGCCTCTGGGACCGCCTGCTGGGCACCGCCTTCCACAGCGACTACCGCATGCGCGGCGACGACCTGGGCATCGGCAGCCGCCCCGACTACCCCGACGCCTACCTCGCGCAGCTGGCCGACCCCTTCCGCAAAAGCCCAGCCCAACAACCCAGCCCGGAGGTGCCGCAGGAATTGATGCGTTCGTAGGCCGCCGAACCCCATGTAGGAGCCTGTAGGGGCGACTTAAGTCGCCAAGGGCGGCGTAGCGGCCCCTACCCAGAAGCAGGCGAATGAATTCGCCCCTACACCTATGCAACCGGCAGAAATGGCGCCCCACCCTACGATTGCGCCGTGCCCTGTAAAGGCGACCTCCCTTAGGATGCGCATTCGTACACAGGGATGAACGATGCAAACACGAACCTACACACCCACCTCGATTGCCATAGCCTTCGTACGCTGGCTCTTCCGGCTGCTGCTCGTGCTGCTGCTCATACCGGTGGGCGCCTACCTGGTCTTCGTGGTCACCCGTTTCCTGCCGGCCAAGTCGGAGCTGGATGAGAGCCTGGTGCCTTACCAGGGGCCGGCGCCGCACCTGCGGATGCTGAGGGGCCTCGTCTGGGCAAACGTCCAGGACAATCCCGCACGTCCCACTCCTGTTCATTGGTTGGATGGGCCTGACGCAAGGATCACCGGGCAGGTCGCACGTTTCATCACGGCCAAGGAAGACCTCTACCGCTCCAGTCTGTGGCGCCATCTGGACGGCATCGCGTGGCAACTGTCGCTGAATATCAGCTACGACCACGAGGCCATGGCGGCCCTGTGGAGTGCACAGGCCCTCTCACCTGCGGGAACGGGGCTGGAGGCGGCCGCCTTGCACTACTTCGAACGCCCTCTTCGCGAGCTGGACTGCCATGACTTGGCGGCGTTGGTGGTGATGGTCCGCGCGCCCAAGCACTTCGCCCCTGGCTCGGAGGCTTCGGAGCGACTCATCCGCGCAAGAGACCTGGAAGCCACCTGTGGACAACCGATAACGGACAGCGCAGACGCATCGTAAAGTGGGTGACACCCGCGCCCCCCATGGTCACACCGCATGAAAGGTCGCCGTGCCCTGTAGGGGCGACTTCAGTCGCCAAGGGCAGCGCAGCGGCCCCAATGCCCAAAAGCGGGCGAACAAATTCGCCCCTACACCGCTGCAACCGGCAGCAAAGGCGCTCCGTCGTAGGGTGGGCCGGGCGGCGTTCCGCTTCAGCCCACCAACACAGGCACCGCGTGGGCTGAAGCCCACCCTACGATTGCGCCGTGTCCTGTAGGGGCGGCCTCAGTCGCCCAGCAGGCGCAGTTGCAGGTTGCCGAGGTTGCGGTCGGCGCGGATGCCGAAGGTGGCGCGCATGGTGCGGGAGAAGTGGGAGGCGTCGGCGAAGCCGGCGCCGTGGGCGGCCTGGGTGAGGGAGTGGCCTTCCAGGGCCAGGCGCACGGCGAGGCGCAGTCGGCGCCAGAGCACCAGCCGGCGGACCGACAGGCCGACCTGCTCGCCGAACAGCCGCTCCAGTTGGCTCAGGGACAGGCAGGCGCGGTTGGCCAGGGCCTGGGCGCTGACCTTGTCGGCCAGCAGCTCGTCCACCTCGTCCAGGGCCCGTTGCAGGCGAGCGTCCAGCGTCGGGCGCGGCGCGGCCAGCAGGCGTTCGGCCAGGGTCTGCAGACCCGTGCCGGCGTCGGCCACCAGGGCCAGCAACGCCTGCGGAGCGAAGGCCAGGGGTTCGGCGTAGACGGCCAGCAATGCCTGCCCAGGCAGGGCCAGCGCGTGCTCGCGCATGGATTCCACCAGCACCACCTGGTCGCCCACCGGCTCGCCTTCCACCCGCAGGTGAACCTGGGCCTCGCGGGCAATGAGCACCTGGTGGGCGTAATGGGCATGGGAGCCGGTGTCGCCATTGGCGCCGTCGATCAGGCAGAAGTCGTGGGCCAGCCAGAGGGCGCCTTGCCAGGGGGATTCGATCATCGGGGGACATGTTGTCGGTTGCGGGGCGGACAGCATTGGGGGGCGGAGGCCGATAGGGCAAGAGGAAGCTGCCGAGCCCAAGCCCATTGCAGTTCGAAGGTCGTCTGCCTAGGGTGCTGTCCTTGTCGATTTGCCTGGCGTTATGGCGGGTCGCGTGAGGAGACCTTCGGGTCTGCCGGTTCCCGTCTTGCCGGTTCGCTAACCTCACGCGCTCCGCCTCCTTTCATCGCCATCTTCTGACATGCAAACGGGACGATCTCCCCAGCAGTCCGATTGTTCGCTCAGTACCCCCTCCCTATCCTCCGGCGGTCGCGGTCAATCCCGCGACCGGGCGTTGACGGCCCGAAGAGATGGCGCATCGTGCCCACTGGCACATGTGGAGGGCGGCGCATGCCTTTTGCAGACGTGCCCGAGCCTGCAAACCTCCACATCGCTCAATGGCGGACTGCGCGGGGAGACCCTGAGGTCTGCCGGTCTACATCTCGCCGGTTCGTCAACCCCGCGTGGTCCGCCACCCTTACCTTGACGAAACAGAGTGGCGGCTCCTGTACCCAGAGATGGAGCTTCACCATGCACGATGCATTTATCCCCCTCTCCTTCTACCGCCACAACCGCCCGCTGCGCGCGCTGATGCTGGACAACCAGCCCTGGTTCGTCGCGGAGGATTTCGCCCGCATCCTGGGCGTGCAGCATCCGCAGACCCTGCACCGTCGCCTTGGCGGCGACCATGCACGGCGCGTGTTCCTCGCCTGCGCCAGCGGCCTGGAGGAACCGGTGGATGTGATCAGCGAGGCCGGCCTGTACAAGGCGCTGGTGCGCTTCGGCCACCCCGAGAACCCGCACCTGGAGCGCTGGCTCAATCGCCAGGTGATTCCCACGCTGCGCGATGCCCATGCGTGTGACCGCCAGGTGCCGCGTCGCGTGTTGCTGGCCTGGCAGGGCACGCGGGTGGTGATGCTCGACTGGCAGGGGGAACTCTGGGTGCCGCTGGAGGACATGCCGAGCCTGGTGTACTCGGGCTAGGCAGGTCACTTTTGTGGGAGCGGTTTCAACCGCGAAGGTCCGTGCGCCGGGCCTGATCGCGAATGAATTCGCTCCCACGGGGAAGACCCGTGCCGCTCGGTATTCCCCGGGCTACGGGCATGCCGCCTGCTGCGGGAGCGGCCTGGAGCCCCTTGGCCTAGTCGTCGTGGAAGCGCCGGGCGATGTCCTGGAACCGGGGGTGGATGCGGGCGAAGGCGTCGGTGATGTCCGGGTCGAAGTGATTGCCCCGCCCCGCGAGGATGATCGGCACCACGTCCTCGTGAGGCATGGCGGCCTTGTAGCAGCGCTTGCTGATGAGCGCGTCGTACACGTCGGCCAGGGCCATCAGCCGCGCGGAGAGTGGGATCTCGTCACCGGCCAGCCCGGTCGGGTAGCCGCTGCCGTCCCATTTCTCATGGTGGTGACAGGCGATCTCCTTGGCCAGGCGCAGGAACTCCACTTCCACCCCCAGGGCCTCCTCGGCGTGGACGATGGCTTCCTTGCCCAGGATGGGGTGGTTCTTCATCTGGGCGAATTCCTCGGGCTCCAGCTTGCCGGGCTTGAGCAGGATCCGGTCCGGCACGCCGACCTTGCCGATGTCGTGCAGGGGGGCGGACTTGAACAGCAGGTCGATGGTCTTGGGCGTGAGTTCATCCTGGAAGCGCGGGTGGTCGCACAATTCCTCCGCCAGCAGCTTCACGTAGTGCTGGGTACGCAGGATGTGGTTGCCGGTCTCGTTGTCGCGGGTTTCGGCGAGGGACGCGAGGGAGTGGATGGTGATGTTCTGGATCAGCTCGTTCTCCCGGGTGCGCCGCTCCACCTCCTGTTCGAGGTAGGCGTTCTGGTTGTAGAGCAGGTCCCGCGCGGTCTTCAGTTCCAGGTGGTTGCGCACCCGGGCGAGGACGATGGCGGGGGTGATGGGCTTGTGGATGTAGTCCACGGCGCCGAGGGCCAACCCGTGGGCCTCGGCGCTCTCCTCCACCTGGGCGGTGAGGAAGATCACCGGCACGCCGCGCGCCTGGGGGATTTCCTGCAGCGCCTGCATCACCTGGTAGCCGTCCATGTGGGGCATCACCACGTCGAGGAGGATGAGATCCACCCGGGTGCCCGAGGCGAGGATGTCCAGGGCGCGCTGGCCATTGATGGCGACCTTGACCCGGTAGTGGGGCCCCAGCAGGGCGCTGAGCAGCGAGAGGTTCTCCGGCGTGTCGTCGACCACCAGCAGGGTGGGTTTGCTGTCGGGATCCATCAGGTTGAGCATCGAAGGTGACCTCACTCCATGTTGAACAGGTCGGGCCTGGCGGTCCGGAGTTCGTGCAGATGTGCCAGGGCATCGGTGAAGCGGAACTGCGTCATGGCCTCTGCCATGGCCGGCGCAGCGCCGCCCAGGGCATCGTCGAGCGATGGCCGGTGCTGCTGGAACAGGGCCAGGGCATCGGCGTCGTCATCGGCCAGCAGGGCCATCAGGCGTGCCACCAGGCCGGGCATGTCGGGTGCCTCCTGCCCGGGCGGGGCGGCGTTCTCCGCCGGCAGCAGCGCTTGCAGGCCCTCGGCCAGGCGCTGCTGCAGCTGCACGCCTTCCTCGGCCAGGGCCAGGAGGCCGCCGAGGTCTTCCTGCCCGGACAGGGCGCCTTCGAGCCGGGCGGAGAGTTCCCGCAGCGACTCGGCGCCCAGGGTGGCGGCGATGCCCTTCAAGGTGTGGGCATGACGGTGCGCTTCCTCCCGCTGGCCGGCCCGCAGGGCGGCGACCAGGTTCTGCATGGGCTGGCTGCCCTGGCGGGCGAAGCTGCGCAGCAGGTCCTCGTACCACTGCCAGTTGTGCATCAGGCGCTGCAACGCCGTCTCGGCGTTCAGGCCCAGTGCCTGCAGCGGCTCCAGCCCATGCTCCGGCGAGGCCGGATGCGGGGCTGGCGGCTCGCTCGGCGCCTCGGCCTGGTGGGCGAAGGCGGGCAGCCAGCGCAGCAGGGCGGCATAGAGTTTCTCGGGGTCGATGGGCTTGGCGATGTGGTCGTCCATGCCGGCCTCCAGGCAGCGCTCGCGGTCGCCGGCCATGGCATTGGCCGTCATCGCCAGGATCGGGATGCGCGCCCCGCCCTGCTCGCGCTCGCGCAGGCAACGGGTCGCAGCCAGGCCGTCCATCACCGGCATCTGCATGTCCATGAGGATCAGGTCGACGGGCACCTGGGCGGCCATTTCCACCGCAATGGCGCCGTTCTCGGCCACCACCACCTCGGCGCCGACCAGCCGCAACAGCCCTTTGGCGACCTGCTGGTTCAGCTCGTTGTCCTCGGCCAGGAGAATCCTCGCGCCATCGAAGCGCTGGGGCACGGGCGGGCCGGCGCTGCGCTGGGGCAGGGAGGTCGCCTGCTGGCCGAACAGGCCGATGAGGGTGTCGAACAGCACGGAGGCGCACACCGGCTTGACCAGTACCCGGTCGAACCCGGCGCCTTCGGCCTCGCGGAACACCTGTTCGCGGCCGTAGCCGGTGACCATGATGCGGTGGGGCCGGCTGGTCATGCCGCGCGCGATGAGCCGGCGCCCGGTCTCGATGCCGTCGAGCCCCGGCATGTGCCAGTCCAGTAGCACCACGTCGTAGGGGCGCCCGTCCTGTTCGGCGTCAGCGATCATCTGCAACGCCTGCTGGCCCGATTCGGCCGTATCCACGGCAAAGGTCATGCTGGCGAGCAGGGTGGCGAGGATGTTGCGCGCGCTGGGGCTGTCGTCAACCACCAGCATGCGCCGGCCGCGCAGGTCCAGGCTGGGCAGGTAGCGGGCGCGTCGCCGCCCCCGGCCGAGCCTCGCGGTGAACCAGAAGGTGCTGCCCTGGCCCGGCTCGCTGTGCACGCCCACCTCGCCCCCCATCAGTTCCGCCAGGCGCCGCGAGATGGCCAGGCCCAGCCCGGTGCCGCCGTACTTGCGGGTGGTGGAGGTGTCGGCCTGCTGGAAGGACTGGAACAGCCGCTGCTGCTGCTCCGGGCTCATGCCGATGCCGGTGTCCTGCACGGAGAAATGCAGCAGCACCTCCTCCGGCCAGGTCTCCAGGCAGTTGACCTTGACCAGGATCTCGCCCTGCTCGGTGAACTTGACCGCGTTGTTGGCGTAGTTGATCAGGATCTGGCCCAGGCGCAGCGGGTCGCCGAGCAGCAGCGTGTCCAGCCGGTGGTCGATCTCGAACAGCAGTTCGATGCCCTTGGCCTCGGCCTTCTCCCCCACCAGGGTGGCGAGGTTCTCCAGCACGTGGTCGAGGTCGAACTCGATCCGCTCCAGGTCCAGCTTGCCGGCCTCGATCTTCGAGAAGTCGAGGATGTCGTTGATGATCCCCAGCAGGTGCTGGGCCGAGCGCTGGATCTTGCTCAGGTAGTCGAACTGCTGCGGGTCGAGGGGGCTCTGCAGGGCGAGGTGGGCCATGCCGAGGATGGCGTTCATCGGCGTGCGGATCTCGTGGCTCATGTTGGCGAGGAAATCGCTCTTGGCCCGGGTGGCGCTTTCCGCCAGGACATAGGCCTGCTCCAGTTCCTGGTTCTTGGCCTGCATCAGGGCGAAGAGTTCCTCGCGGGAAGGCTCGGCGAACTGCTGGCGCATGCGCCGCTGCAACGCGGCATCGGGCCAGCGTGGCAGCCGGCAGGACAGGGCGAGCCCGCCCTCCGCCAGGACGAGCAGGCGGACGCCGCCCTGCAAGGCCCTGGGCAACTGGTGCTGCAGCGGCTGGTCCGCCGACAGGCCGAGCCCCAGCTCCTGGGTCCTGTCGTCCAGCCACAGCTGCAGGTGCAGGGCGGGCACGGTGGCCGCCAACTGGCGTACCAGCTCGGAGGTGGTGCTCGCCAGCGGCGCCATGAAGGCGGGGTGCGGATCGATGCAGGCGAGCACCTGCGCGACCTTGCGCCGGGCCGCCAACGCGGAGGCCGGGCCATTGAGGGTGATGTCGCCGACCACGTGCCGCATCTAGCCGCCCTCGCCTGCCAGCACGCGCAGCACGATGCAGCTCGCATCGTCGGTGCTGCGCCCGCTGTGGGTGATGACCTGGCGGGCCAGTGACGCCGGATCGGCACCCAGGTCGAGCAGGCCGTCGCGCAGGTTCAGCGTTTCGCTGACCCCGTCGGAGTACAGCATCACGACATCCCCGGAATCGATCGGCTGGCGTTGCAGCAAGGGCGTTGGGTAGCGCTCGCCGAGCACGCCGTCGCGGGAGACGCCGCGCCAGGCCTCGCGGCCCCGCAGGCAGATGCGGGTGTTGCCGATGCCGGCGTAGCTCAGCTCGCCGCGCTCGCCGTTGACCAGCGCCACGCCGGCCGCCGCGCCACGGGTGCCGATGCAGTGCTGGTGCAGCAGCTGCAGCAGGCGGGTGGGCTCCTGCTCCGGGGTCTGCTGCAAAACCGCCTCGAGGGCACGGGCCAGCTGGTGGGCCGAGGCGCCATGGCCGCTGACGTCGATCAGCACCAGCGACACCCCGTCCGGCCCTGCCCGTGTGAAGGCCAGGTCACCGGAAACGCGCTCCGGGTGGCAGGGGCGGTTCTCGCTGGCCCATTCCAGTTGCAGGCCCCCCCGCCCCGCGCCCGGTTCCGGCAGGAAGAGACGCGCGGTATTGGGGGCCGGCCCCAGCCACTTGCGCGCCAGTACCTGCGTACCGCCCTCCGGCGGCAGGGTGATGGACAGCTCGGACATCATCCGGCGCACGCCTGGCAGCCCCAGCCCCAGGGTGCCGGAGGTGCTGTAGTGGTCCTGCACGGCCTTGTGCACGTCCTCGATGCCGGGGCCCTGGTCACGAGCGACGATGTCGATGCAGGGACGACCCTCGGCCTGGTTGAGGGCCAGCGTCACCTCGCCCTTCACGGCGTACTTGAGGATGTTGCTGCCAAGCTCCGACACCACGGTGGAGAGCATCGCGCGGTCCACCTCGGACAGGCCGGCAAGGAAGGGCAGCCGGCGCACCGACATCACCGCCAGGTGCAGGTCCACGTCGTGGCGCAACGGGTAGCGGGCCTCCCTGGCGTCGCGTTCCCCGGCCATGGCCTAGGCCGCTCCCTTGCAGCTGCGCGCGTGGGCCAGGGCGTCGTCCATGTCGATGAAGCAGCGCAACGGGCCGGGGTCGGCATCGGCCAATGCGAGGAAGGCAGCGATCCCGGGATTCAGGCCCACCAGCAGGCAGTTCGCGCCGAGCAGGCGGCACACGTCGGCCACCTTGCGCACTTGCTTGAACTCGTGGTGGTCGAGCAGCGTGACCGCCGAGAAATCCAGCAGCACGGCATGCTGGCGCCCCGAGAGCAGGCGTTGCGACAGCACCTGCATGAAGCGCTGCATGCCCTCGTCGCCCAGGTCCGGGCGCATGCTGACGACGATGCAATCGGCGACGTCGGCGATGCCCAGGTCGTTGCTTTCCAGCTCCATGACCGCCTCCTAGAGCGCGGACCCGACTCGCTTGAGGGCGATCTCGAAGGCGTCGCGCAGGGTGGCGGTGGTGCGGATGTCGCCCACCGAGACGCCCAGCTCCACCATGGTCCGGGCGATGGCCGGGGACACCCCGGAGATGATCGCCTCGCAGCCCATGAACTGGGTGGCCTTGGTGATCTTGATCAGCTGGTTGGCGACGCCGGTGTCCACCGTGGCGACGCCGGCGATGTCCAGCACGAAGACCCGGGCGCGGGTCTCGGCGATCTTGGTCAGCGACTTGTTCATGACGTCGGCGGTGCGCATGGAGTCGATGATGCCCACCAGGGGCAGGAGGAGGATGCCGTCCCAGATGGGGGTGACCGGGGTGGACATCTCCTGCAGCGACTTGTGCAGCTCCTCGCGCACCCGGGCAGCCTCCTCGGCCTCCTCCATCGCCTGCTTGAGGCGGCGGTTCTGCTCGACCTGGGCGGTGATGTCGGTGGCGAACTTGACGATCTTGCAGGGCTTGCGGTCCAGGTCCAGCACCGGGTTGTAGGAGCCCTGGATCCAGACCTCGTGCCCGTCCTTGGCCACCCGGCAGAACTCGCCGGCCAGGTACTCGCCGCGCCGCAGGGTGTCCCAGAAGGCGCGGTAGTCCGCCGACTGGGCGTAGTCCGGGTCCACCAGAAGGCGGTGGTGCTGGCCCTTCAACTCCTCCAGCTGGTAGCCCACGGTCTCCAGGAAGCGCGGGTTGGCGTCGAGGATGGTGCCGTCCAGGGCGAACTCCACCTTGCCCATGACCCGGCTCAGGGCGTTGATCTGGCCTTCGAAGTTGGCGGTGGCCTGCTTCTTCTCGGTCAGGTCGATGGCGTACTCGAGGATGCGCTGGGTGCGGCCCTCGGCATCCTGCAACGGGCAGCAGCCGCCCCGCAGCCAGACGTCCCGCCCCTGGCTGTCGCGGTAGTGGAGCTCCCCCTCCCAGGCCTGGCCGTTGCGCAGTTTTTCCCAGAGCGCCTCGTAGGCCGGGGAGCGGCTCTCCTCGGGAGGAAGCAGGATGCGATGGGACTGACCGCGAAGGTCGGCCAGGTCGTACCCCGTGACACGGAGCAAGCGTGGATTGGCGTCCAGTATCCGCCCGTCCGGGGAGACCTCCAAACGGGTCATCACCTGATCGACGGCGCCCAACTGGGCCTGAGCAAAGGCAAAAGCAGAAGCAGAGTCGAACTGATCAGAGGAGGCTTGAACGTCCATGGTCTCTCCGAGAGGAAGAGGTGTTGACTCAGGGCTACAGGAGTTATAGCCCAGCGGCACCGATTGCGAGGGGGCAGCGCCAAACACCCGACCGGCGCTTCGCCGGGGGCGATGTAACGGGCTATGGACTGGTGAGGCGCGAAGCTCGGTCGCCCCATCCCTGGGGCTCGATGGGTCAGGGTTGCTCCAGCGCCGCCACCAGCGCCTTGAGGAAGCGCGCGGCCTCGCCGCCGGTGACGGCACGGTGGTCGAAGGTCAGCGACAGCGGCAGGATCGGGTGCACCGCCGGCTTGCCCTCCCAGGCCACCACTTCGTCGCGGATGCCGCCGGCACCGATGATCGCCACCTGGGGCGGCACCACCACCGGGTTGGCGTAGCGGCCGAACAGGGTGCCGAAGTTGGACAGGGTGAGGGTCGCGCCCATCATTTCCTGCGGCGGGATGGAGCGCGCCTGGACGTCCGCGCGCAGCCGCGCCATGCCGGCCTTGAGGTCTTCGGCGCTGCGCCCGCCCACATCGCGCAGCACCGGGACGAACAGGCCGTCCGGCGTGTCGACGGCGATGCCGAGGTCGAGCTTGTCATGCCGGCGGATGGACAGCACGCGGCCATCGAACCAGCTGTTGAGGATGGGCTCCACCTGGCAGGCGGCGGCGATGGCCTTGCCGAGGCGGATCAGCGGATCACGCGCCCGTTCCCAGCGGTGCAGGTCGGCGTCGCCGTAGATCGTTACCGGCACCACCTCGGCGTGGGAACGCGCCATGTTGATCGCCATGCTGCGGCGCACCCCGCGCAGGCGCTCGCCACCGAAGCGGTCGCGGGCGCTCTGCGCGGCGGCCTCGACATCGGCGCGGGTGACCAGGCCTTCGGCACCGCTGCCCTGCAGCCCGGCCAGCTCGACACCCAGCCGTTGCGCCAGCTGGCGCACCGCCGGGGTAGCACGGGGCGCGAGGTGTTCGCGGGTGGAGGGGGCGGCGCCGACGAAGAAGGCGTCGGCACGGGCATCGCCTCCGCCCTCCAGGCGCCCGACCACGGTGCCGGCGTCGCTGTCCTCGCCCTCGTAGGCCAGCAGCGGCTCGCCGACATGGAGGATGTCGCCCTCGCGGCCGAACAGCTTGGCCACCACGCCGTCGTGAGGCGCGGGGATGTCCACCAGGGCCTTGGCGGTTTCCACCGAGACCACCAGCTGGTCGGCGTGCACGCTGTCGCCGGCCTTGATGTGCCACTCGACGATCTCGGCCTCCTGCAGGCCTTCGCCAAGGTCGGGCAGTTTGAAATGCTTCATGGTCGTCTCCTCGGCTCGTCAGGCGTAGTCCAGCACCAGTTCGCAGGCCGCGAGGATGTCCTCGGGGCTGGGGATGTAGAGCTGCTCCAGGCGGTACAGGGGCGGCGGGATATCCGGCGCGGTGACGCGCTGGATCGGCGCCTGCAAATCGAGCAGTGCCCGTTCGTAGAGGCTGGCGGCGATCTCAGCGCCCACCCCGCAGGAGCGCGGCGCCTCGTGCACGATCACGCAGCGCCCAGTCTTGCGCACCGAGGCTTCGAGGGTGTCGAGGTCCAGGGGCTTGATGCAGGCGACGTCGATCACCTCGGCGCTGATGCCCTGCTCCTCCAGGCGCTGCGCGGCCTGCAGGGTCTCGTGGACGCTGGCGCCCCAGCTGACGAGGGTGATGTCGGCGCCCTCGCGCAGGGTGAAGCAGCTGTCCAGGGGCAGGCGCTGGCCGTCGTCCACCAGGGGTTGCGGATTCATCCGATACAGCCGCGTGGGCTCGAGGAAGACCACCGGGTCCGGGTCGTCGATGGCCGCCAGCAGCAGGCCGTAGGCGCGGGCCGGTGACGAGGGGATGACCACGCGCACGCCGGGGATCTGGGCGAAGATCGCCTCGGTGCTCTCGCTGTGGTGTTCCGGCGCACGGATGCCGGCGCCCATGGGGCTGCGCAGCACCATGGAGCAGCCGAGGCGGCCCCGGGTGCGGTTGCGCATGCGGCTGGCGTGGGACACCAGGTGCTCCATGGCGGCGTAGATGAAGCCGAGGAACTGGATTTCCATCACCGGCTTCAGGCCCTGGGCAGCCATGCCGACGCAGAGCCCGGCGATCATGGTTTCCGCCAGCGGCGTGTCGATCACCCGCTTGAAGCCGAAGGCCTCGCGCAGGCCGAGGGTGGCGCGGAACACGCCGCCGTTGACGCCGACGTCCTCGCCCAGCACGACGACGTTCTCGTCCTCTTGCATGGCGCGATGCAGGGCCAGGTTGACGGCTTCCAGCAGGGCGCGCCTTTCCAGGGTCACAGGCTTATTCATGGCGGGTCACCTCGCGACGGGCAGCCCGCTCCAGGAGCATTTCGCGCTGCTCGGACAGGGGCGTCGGCCAGCGGGCATAGACATGGTCGATGACGGATTCCACCGGCTGGTTGCCGGCCGCCTCGAAGCGCTCCACCGCCGCCTGGACCTCTTTCTGGCACTCGGCGATGAGCGCCTGCTCGCGGCCCTCGTCCCACACCGCGCTGGCGGCGAGGTAGGCCTGCAGACGCTTGATGGGTTCCTCCTGCCAGGCCTTCTTCACCTCGTCGGCGCTGCGGTAGCGGGTGGCGTCGTCGGCGGTGGTGTGATCGCCCAGGCGGTAGCTGATGCACTCCAGCAGCACCGGGCCCTTGCCGTGGCGGGCCCGGTCCAGGGCCGCGCGCATGCGGTCGTAGACGGCGAGCATGTCGTTGCCGTCCACCTGCTCGCCGGGGAAGCCGGCGCCGATGGCCTTCTGCGCCAGGGTGGCGGCGCCGCACTGGATGCTGCGCGGCACCGAGATGGCCCACTGGTTGTTGTTGACCACGAAGACCATGGGCAGCTGCCAGGCACCGGCGACGTTGAGCGCTTCGAGGAAGTCGCCCTTGCTGGTGGCGCCGTCGCCGCAGGTGGTGACGGCGACCCGGTGCTGGCCACGGATCTTGAACGCGGTGGCCACCCCGCAGGCGTGCAGGGCCTGGGTGGCGATGGGCACGCAGAGCGGGAAGTCCTGCGCCACGGCCGGGTCGGCGTAGGCGCTGCCGCGTTCGTCGCCGCCCCAGTAGAGGAGGATCTCCTCCATGCGCACGCCACGCATGAGCTGCACGGC
Source organism: Pseudomonas sp. 57B-090624 (assembly GCF_003234055.1). Taxonomy (NCBI): domain Bacteria; kingdom Pseudomonadati; phylum Pseudomonadota; class Gammaproteobacteria; order Pseudomonadales; family Pseudomonadaceae; genus Pseudomonas; species Pseudomonas sp. 57B-090624. Next base: position 80,717 of record NZ_QKRU01000007.1, on the reverse strand, counting down.
AGTGTCGCGGTAGTAGGGCACCAGCACGTCCTCCTTGCGCATCAGGCTGCCGATGGCGACGCCGATCGCCTCCTGGCCGAGGGTCGGCGCGTAGGTGCCGATGCGGCCGGTGCGCTGCAGGGCCACGGCCTTCTGGTCGAACAGGCGGGTCAGGACCATCTGCCGGTAGAGCCGGGTCAGCAGGTTGAAGTCGTCGGCCCAGGCGGGCAATTCGCCGAGCAGGCGCCCTTCGGGGTCCAGGTGGCGCGTGTAGGGGATGTCGATCCGTGGGTTGTGCATGTCACTCCTCCTCACCTCATGGGTGCTTCAAGGGTGGCGGCGCTCGTGGCGCCGCATGGGGGACGGCGGGCCGGATCACGGCCCTGGTCCCGGCTCCCGCGACGGGCGCGGGAGGCCCCGCTCAACGGTTGAGCAGGCGCTCCGCCAGGGCATCGGCGACGCGCGCGGGTGAGCGCTTGTCGGCCTGGGCGTGGGCGTAGATTTCGGTCAGGCGCTGACCGATGCGCGACAGGTGCGCGGTGATGGCGGGCAGTTCGTCACCCTTGTGCCTGAGGGCGACGTAGATGAGCCCGCCGGAATTGATCACGTAGTCGGGGGCGTAGAGGATGCCGCGGGCCTCCAGCCCGTCGGCGCTGTCGGCGCTGGCCAGTTGGTTGTTCGCCGCGCCCGCCACCGCCGCGCAACGCAGCTGGGGGATGGTCTGCGGGTTGAGCACGCCGCCCAGGCCGCAGGGGGCGAGGATGTCGCAGGGCGTGGTGAGCAGCGCTTCGCTGGCCACCGGCTGGGCGCCGAGCTGCTCCACCGCCAGCTGCACGCGGCCGGGGTCGAGGTCACTGACCAGCAGCTCGGCGCCGGCCGCCACCAGTTGCTCGGCAAGGGCGAAGCCGACGTTGCCGAGCCCCTGGATGGCCACGCGCAGGCCTTCGAGGTCGTCGCTGCCGAGGCGCGCCCGGGCGCTGGCGCGGATGCCGGCGAACACGCCCATGGCGGTGTGCGGCGAGGGGTCGCCGGCGGAACTGGTGCTGGTGACGTGGCGGGTCTGCTGGGCGATGCAATCCATGTCGGCGCTGGAGGTGCCGCTGTCCACTGCGGTGATGTAGCGCCCGCCCAGGGACTCGATCATGCGGCCGAAGGCTTCGAACAGCGCGGCGCGGTCATCCACATGGGCGGGACGCATGATCACCGCCTTGCCACCGCCCTGCTCGAGGCCGGCGAGCGCGGCCTTGTAGCTCATGCCCTGGGCGAGGCGGATGGCATCGCGGATGGCGCTTTCTTCATTGGGGTAGGCCAGGTATCGGCAGCCACCCAGCGCCGGGCCGAGCCGGGTGTCGTGGATGGCGATGACGGCGCGGAGCCCGGTGACCGGATCCTGGGCGAGGTGCAGCGCTTCGAGCCGCGCGGCCTCCATCATGCTGAACATGGCGAGCCCCTTGCTGACTTTAGGAGCCAGTATAGGCGTCAGCCGCCGCAGCGGGTCACCGCCCGCCCACTGGACGAAAATCCAGGGGCCGGCTACAAACCTGAGGCGAACTGGAGATGCCTCATGACCCCCCGCCAACACTGCCTCGCCTGCCTTGAAGCCGACCCGCCCGCGACCCTGGAAGCGGCGTTCTGGATCGCTGCCGAGCATGAGCCGGCAGTGAACCCGGTGGCACTGATGCGTGATGTCGCCGGCCTCGCCCAGCAGGTAGCCGCCGGCCTGCCGCAACTGCCGGCGGTGGAGTTGGCGCAACCGCTGCTGCGCCGCCTCAGCGAGCTGGACTTCAACGAGGACGACGACCAGCCGCTGCGCCCCCGTGCCGCGCTGCTGGACCAGGTGTTGCTGCGCCGCCGCGGGCAGCCGTTGTCCCTCGCCCTGCTGGCCCTTGAGCTGGCCCGGCGCCTGGACGTGCCGCTGGTGGGGGTGAACTTTCCCGGGCACTTCCTGCTGCGCGTGCCCGGTGCCGATCACCTGCTCGACCCCTGCGGTGGGCGCCGCCTCTATACCCGCGACTGCCGCGAGCTGCTGCTGCGCAACCTCGGCCCCAAGGCCGAACTCCAGGCCGGCCACCTGCAACCCTGCACCCCCCGCGAGCAGCTGCAACGGCTGTCACGCAACCTGCGCCAGCTGCACCTGCAGGCGGAGAAGCCGCTGGAGGCGCTGAAGGACGCCGAGCGGGTGCTGGAGCTCGGCACCGCCAACCTGGTGGACCACCTCTCCCGCGCCGACATCTACAAGCAACTGGAATGCCCCCAGGCCGAACGCTTCGACCTGCAGCACGCCCTGTTGCTCTGCGAAGACCCGGCCCAGCGCCTGCTGCTGACCCAGCGCCTGGAGCAGCTGGGGCAGGCGGCGGCACCGGCGTTGCACTGAGTGGGCCTGTCGCTCCGTGGTGATGGGTTTCGCTTCGCTCTACACCATCCTACGAGCTGCAGGAACGCCCCCTAACCACGGAGTGAACGTGACCCCTGCGCAGGATGGGTAGAGCCCCACGAAACCCATCGTTGCACGGCCACGAATTACACGTCCCCACCCAACGACCACGCGTCCCAGGCCTACATCAAGCCCAGCGCCTTGGCGTGGGCGACCGCCTGGGTGCGGCGCTTGACGCCGAGCTTGCCGTTGATGCGCCGGGCATGGGTCTTGACGGTGTGCAGGGAGATGAACAGGCGCTCGGCGATTTCCTGGTTGGAGCTGCCCTGGGCGATCAGCCCGAGCACTTCCAGCTCGCGCTGGCTCAACGGGCCACCGGCGAGGCTGTCATCGGGCTCCTCGCCCGGGTCCATGTCCAGCGCCTTGAGCATGGCCGGTTGGCGCAGCTGCAGTTCGCGCAGGGGCTGTTGCAGGTTGAACTGTTCGGCCAGGGTCAGGCCGTCGCGCAGGGTGGCGGCGGCCTGGGCCAGGTCGCCACCGAGGTATTCCGCCTCGGCCAGGGCCAGGTGGATTTCCACTTCCAGGGCGTGCATGCCGTTCTCCCGGGCCTTGTGCAACTGGCCCAGCAGGCGCTGGCGGGCGTTGAAGGCCTCGCCTTCGTAGAGTTCGGCCAGGGCCAGCTGCCACTCGATGCGCGGGATCAGGTCGAGGGTCGCGGGCGGTGCCTGCACCGCATTCTCGCCACGGAAGTGCCGCAGCACCCGCAGCAGCGCGTGGCGGGCCTGGCCGGCCCGGCCCTGCATCAGCAGCAGGCTGCTGCTGACCTGCAGGAGCACGGCACGGTAGACCCGCTCGGGGATGTGGCGCATCTGCATCAGCCGCTCGGCTTCGCGCAGGCGGTCGAAGGCGCGGTCGAACTCGCGGCGGTTGGCGTCCAGCGTGGCCAGGCCGAGGTAGCCGAACAGGGCGCGGTAATCGCCGCAGTTGCGCGCTTCCTGCAGCCCGTACTGGTAGTGCTTGCGGGCCTCCTCGTCACGCCCCTGGCGCAGGGCCAGGCGCCCGCGACGCAAGGCCAGGCGGCCGAGCAGCGGGCTGGCGTTGCGGCCCTGCCCCATGAGGAATTCCTGGGCGCGCTCGAGTACCGCGTCGGCGCGCAGCAGGGCGCCGCGATGTTCCAGCAGCTGCGAGTGGTCCAGTTCGAGGAAGGCCTCCAGCAGCAGGCTGCCGTGGCTGCGCGCCAGTTGCAGGGCCTCGCGGCTCAGCTCCTGGGCGACATCCAGATCACCGGCCAGCAACGCCTGCTGGGTGAGGCCGGAATAGCAGATCAGCTTCTGTTCCCAGGCGTCGTCGCCCAGGGTCGCCAGCGCCTCGGTCAGGTGCAGGCGCGCGCCGGGGCCGTCGCCCTGGAGGTGGGCGAGCAGGCCGTACTGGGCCTGCCAGTAGGCCACCAGCTCGCGCTGCCGCTCGGCATCGGGCTGGGGCAGGAAGCGGCCCTGCTCGGCGATGCAGCGCGCGGCCTCATCGAGCTTGCCGGAGAACAGCAGCGCCCCGGCCAGCAGGCGCAGGGAATGCGGGGAGACCAGCAGCAGGCTTTCTTCCACTTCCTGGTGCAGGCGCAGCAACAGGGCGACGTTGCGTCCCTGGAACAGGTGCTGCACACCGAAGTGCTGCAGCAGGCTGACGGCGGCCTCGGGCTGCTCGGCTTCCAGGGCGTGTTCGGCAGCGGCCTGCCAGTCGCCTTCGGCGGCGAACCACTGGCAGGCGCGCAGGTGCCAGCCACGCCCGGAGTGGGCGTCGCGGTTGCGCATCTGCAGGGCCAGCGGGGCGAAGATGCGGAACCAGCCGGGGGCATCGCCCAGGGGCTCGATGAAGCTGCCCAGGGCGTCGAGGTCACGCAGCAGGCGGGCGCCATCACCGGGGCCGAAGAGGTGTTCGCACAGGGCGGCGTTGAAGCGCGGCAGGTGCGCGAGGGCGAGCCAGGCCTCGGCCTGCTCGGGACCGAGGCCGGCGAAGAGCTCGTGGTCGAGGTAGGCGGCCAGGGTGGCGGAATGGCCGCCGCGCTGCAGCGGGTCGGCAAAGCCCCAGTCCACCGGCTCCAGCAGCGCCATGCGCACGCCGGCGCACCAGCCGCCGGTGCTTTCCAGCAGGCGCGCCGGCGCATCGTTGGGCCAGCCGTGGCGCGACGGCTCCAGCAGCCGGGCCAGTTCCTCGGCGTTAAGCGCCAGGGCGGCGGCGTCCAGCTCCAGCAGCTCGCCGTCGATCAGCAGGCGCGGCAGGTTGCAGGCCGGGCGCCGCCGGCCGCTGATCCACCAGCGCAGCGCCGGGCTGCTGGTGGTCAGCAGGCGGTCGAGGCAGGCGTCGAGTTCGGGGTTGGGCTGGCGGCAATAGTCGTCGAGGATGATCCAGCCGGGCGTCGTCCACTGGGCCAGGGCGCGCTGCACGCAGGTCTCCTCCGACTCCTCCAGCCCCATGACCGCCGCGAGGCCGGCACACAAGCCCGCCGGCGAGAGGGCCACGCCTCCCAGCGGCAACCAGTGCACCGAATGATCGGCCGGGCAGCGTTGCACGCATTCCATCAGCAACACGCTCTTGCCACTGCCGGCGGGGGCGCAGAGCAGGCGCAGGCGCGCCGAGGAGGCGACCAGGGCGTCGCAGAGGCGCGGCCGCGGGACATGCAGCGCGGGCAGGCGCGGCAGGTAGGCGTGGGAATCGAAACGGGTCATGGCGGACATGCGGCACGCCTCAGTTGTTCTTGTTCGGGCTGCTCGGGGCGCCAGCCTAGGCCTCTGGGGCGCGCACCTTGAAGGATCATTCAGGGCACTGATCCACGCTCATAAAAAAGGCGGCCAAAGGCCGCCTCGCAAGGGAGCGTCACGACAACAAGACAGGGTCACGCACATCCCTGTGCGTGTGGGGCATCAGCGCACGCCGGCGTTGCGCAGGGCGGCCGGGGTGTAGTCGGCGGCCTTGCCGACGAAGCCGAACTCGAAGCTGTGCTTCTCTTCGTTCTTCATGCCCAGGGCCAGGTAGCGGCCGGCGATGATGTCGTACAGGGCTTCCAGGGTGTAGGCCGGCACCTGCTGGTTGTAATAGAACTGGGCGTGACCCTCGGCGACGCGCCACAGCTGGCCACGGCCGTCGTAGTGGTCGACCAGGGCCACCTGCCAGCTGTCTTCGTCGATGTACATGTGGCGCTTGGCGTAGATGTGGCGCTCGCCGCTCTTCACGGTGGCGACCACTTCCCAGACGCGATGCAGCTCGTAGCGGGTCAGGTCCTGGTTGATGTGGCCGGCCTTGATCACGTCGTCGTACTTGAGCGAGGGCGAGTCCAGCTTGTAGCTGTTGTAGGGGATGTACATCTCCTTCTTGCCCACCAGCTTCCAGTCGTAGCGATCCGGGGCGCCGGAGAACATGTCGAAGTTGTCGGAGGTGCGCAGGCCGTCGGAGGCGGTACCCGGGCCGTCGTAGGCGACCTGGGGCGCACGGCGCACACGGCGCTGGCCGGCGTTGTAGATCCACGCCAGGCGCGGTTCCTTCACCTGGTCCAGGGTCTCGTGCACCAGCAGGACGTTACCGGCCAGGCGCGACGGCGCGGTCACCTGCTGCTTGAAGAACAGCAGCACGTTCTCGCCCTTGCCGGCCGGCAGGTCCGGCATTTCCTGGGGCACGGCCACTTCTTCCTCGAAGCGGATCGGCGTGTAGGAGCCGTTCACCTGGGGCGTGGCCTGGGTGATGATCCGGCGCAGGTTGCCGCCACGGTAGCGGGTGATGTGGTTCCAGATCACTTCCACGCCGTTCTTCGGAATCGGGAAGGCGTAGTAGCGGCTGTCGGCGAAGTTGGCCAGGCCGTTGCCGTCGTTGATCGGCTGCACGGTGACGGCGCTTTTCTTCGCCGCCTCGTTGACCGCGGCGGGTACGGCGACGGTGCGGTGGGTCGGGTAGACCGGGATCTTGTAGGTCTCGGGGTAGCGCTTGAACATCGCCACCTGGCCGTCGGACAGCTTGTCCTTGTACTGGTCGACGTTGGCGGCGGTGATGGTGAACAGCGGTTTCTCGCTGGCGAAGGGGTCGGCGAGGAAGCCCTTGGCGTCCACCGCGCCGGCGTCCTTGCCGATGCCACCGGTCCATTCGGGAATGCTGCCGTCGGCGTTACCGGCCTTCTCCGCACCCAGCGGGGTGAGGCTGGTGCCGAGCTTGGCCGCTTCATCGGCGGACACGGCGGCCATCACGTTGGCGGCGAGCAGGCTGAGAACCAGGGCGGTGCTGTGCAGGATCGTCTTACGCATAGTCATGTTCTCTGTTCACTCAGAAGTTCATGCCGAAGCTGAGGGCGAGGAAGTCGCGGTCGACCAGGGTGTTGTACTTGCCACCGAAGAAGTCCGTGTAGCTGAGGCTGGCGGTGTAGGTGTTCTGGTAGTCGGCATCGACACCGATGCTGAGCGCCTTGGCACCCTCGTTGAACAGGCCGTTGGGGCCGTAGCCGTCGACGTCATGGGACCAGGCCAGGTTCGGCTTCAGGTTGATGCCGGCGACGACGTTGCTGTAGTCGAGGATGGCCCGGGTGCGGTAGCCCCAGGAGGTGCTGGTGACGAACCCGTGGGTGTCGCCGCCGAAGCCGTAGGCGCCATACACCGAGTCGCGGCCGTAGCGCAGCTCGCGGGCATTCTCCAGGCCGCCGACGTGCACCACGCCGACTTCGCCCACCAGGGTCAGGCGCTCGGCACCCAGGACCTGGTCGATGAAGTGGGTCAGGGTGGTCTGGGCCTGGGTGATTTCCTTGCGCTTGTAGCCGGTGTTGTCGGCGCCCGGCGCCGTGGCGATCGGCGAGGCGGTGCCGCCGGCGATCGGGTTGACCAGGGCCAGGGTCACGTCGTTGGTGTTGAGCTGGATCGGCGCGTTCGGGCGGTAGCTGATCTCGCCGCTCCAGGCCGTGCCGGTGGGCAGGGTGGTGGAGAAGCTCAGGCCGTAGAGCTGGATGTCCTCGGGGTATTCCAGGTAGTAGCGGCCATTGCCGAGCATGGTGCTCTGCGCGAGGCCCGCACCGGAGCCGGGGACGATGCCGTTGGCGGTGCCGATTATGCCGGGCAGTGCGGCGAGGGTCGCGGCGCCAGCCGTCTTGGTGCCCACGAACGGGGTGCGGCTGTGGTAGTTCATGAAGTACAGGCCGTACTCGGTCTCGTCGCCCAGCCAGCGCAGGGCTGCGCCGAACTGGCCGCCGTCACGGGCGTCACGGTCGCCGGCGCGGGGCAGGATCACGCCCTCGGAGGTGACGTCGAAGCCCTGGCCGAAGGCGGCCGCGACGGGCTGCAGCGGGGCGATGGCGGGCGAACCCACGGTGTAGCCGGTCTCGCAGCCGTCGGAGGCCACGTCGCCGCCGAAGAAGGTGCCGCAGTTGTCGAGGACGGTCTGGTCCCATTCGAGCTGGTAGAAGGCCTCGACGCTGAGCTGGTCGGTCAGGGTCTGGGACAGGTAGAACATGTTGACCGGGATCAGGCCCTCCTTGATCTCCGCGCCGGGGCGGCGGAAGGCGGAGACGTCGACCGGGTTGATCGAGTTGATGCTGTTGCCGATGAAGGTGCTCTCGCCCCAGCTCACCACCTGCTTGCCCACGCGCACGTTACCCGGCAGGTCGGCGATGCTGTAGTTGTGGTAGACGAAGGCGTCGAGCAGTTGGGCGCCGGCGGACTTGGAGCCTTCCTTGCGGTTGTGGTCGCTGATGTCCTTGAACTGGCGGTTCTCGTCCTTCAGCTCGAAGTCGTACCAGTACTTGCCACGGACGAAGACGCCGGTGTCGCCGTACTTCAGCTCCAGGTCGTGGATGCCCTTGAAGATCTTCGAGAAGGTCTCGCCCTTCTTGAAGTTGAGGCGGCCGTCGTCACCGGTGGACGACTGGCCCTTGCCGCCGTTCACGGTGCTGACCAGATCCGGGTCGGCGCCGCGCATGGACCAGCTGGCACCCACCGACAGCGAGGAGTCGAACTGCCCTTCGATCTCGCCGATGTTGAAGTTGACGGCGTGGGCCTGGGTGGCAAATCCCATGGCTACGGCGGCGGCCAGCGCGTGCGGCCGGAAAACTGCGCGCATTGTTGTTTTTGTCATGCGGCTTTCCTGGTTGGTGAAGGAGGAGCACACCCTAACCAGTCACCCGCACAGGCGATAAGCGCACCAAGGAGGGATTCATCATGTAGCTCGAAAGAGTGAATCCATGCTCTGGAACACTCCTTGCCGGGCCATTATCCGGCGGCGCTATGGCGCACCATCGAGAGCATGGATGGAACTTCAGCCGCCCCCTACCCTCGCGGCCAGCGCTTTGGCATCCTGAGCCACTTGCCGATTCCCGAACGACCATGACCGAGCACGATCACGAAACTGCCGCCACCCGCGAAGTGGTGATGCGTTACCACCTCAGCTGGAAGGACCGCGACATCGACGCGGTGCTGGCGCTCTACCACCCCGACGTGGAATACAACGACTACTTCCAGAACCGCTGCCTGCACCTGGCGGAGCTCGGCGACTATGTACGCGCCACCATGCCCAGCGGGCCGGACGAGTTCCTGGTGCACAGCGACCGCATCCGTGTCGACGGCGATACCGCGTTCATCCAGTACAGCCTGCGCCTGGGCCACAGCGGTACCTTTCGTACCAGCGAGGCCATTACCGTGCGTGACGGCCTGATCTGGCGGATCAACGAATACGCCCTGCTGATCCAGGCCAAGGCCGAGCCCGGCGACCGCGTGCAACGTCCCGCCGCCAGCCGCCTGGGCCTCTCGGCCCGCCAACTGAGCCTGCTGGCGCGGGACCTGGAGGACTATTTCCAGCGCAGCCAGCCCTACCTCGACCCGGCGCTGGACCTGCATCAGGTCGCCGCCGCCACCGGCTACACGCGCAACCAGATCTCCTACCTGCTCAACCAGATGCTCGGCCAGAGCTTCTACCAGTACGTCAACCAGGCACGCCTGCAGCATCTGCTGGCGCAGCTGAAGCAGGGGCCGGCCTCGCCGCGCATCGACGAGATGGCCTTCGCCGCCGGCTTCAACTCGCTGTCGGCCTTCTACCGCTGCTTCCGCCAGCACACGGGGCTGTCGCCGAAGGCCTACCTCAAGCAGCTGCGCCAGGACGGCTAGGCGTCGGCTCGCCGCACCGTGCGCAGCCCGCCTGCGCATCGAGTCCCGGCGTGCACGCACGCACGACAACGCCCGCGCCAGCTTCTAGTCTTGCCGCCATCCGAACCTTTCCAACTGGGAGCCCCGCTATGCCGGCCTGGCAATCGATCAGCCTGTGGATGGACCAGCTCGATGAGCCGCTCACCCCACGCCCCGCCCTGGGCGGCAGCCTGGAGGTGGATGTCGCCATCATCGGCGCCGGCTACACCGGCCTGTGGACCGCCTACTACCTCAAGCGCCAGGCCCCCGAGCTGCGCATCGCCATACTCGAGGCCGAGATCGCCGGTTTCGGTGCCAGCGGGCGCAACGGCGGCTGGCTGATGGGCAACCTGCTGGGCGAGGACCGCGCCCTGGCGAAGCTCTCCCGCGAGGAGCGCCGCACCTCCTTCGACCTGCTCCACGGCATCCCCGACGAAGTGGCCGAGGTGCTGCAGCGCGAAGGCATCGACTGCGACTACCGCAAGGGCGGCGTGCTCTATTGCGCGGCCCGCTACCCCGAGCAGGAAGTGCGCCTGCGCCAGCAACTGCGCGACCTGCACGCCGAAGGCCTGGGCGAGGACGACTACCGCTGGCTGACGCCGCCCGAACTGGGCCGGCAGATCCGCGTGGCCGGCGCCCTGGGCGGCATCTTCACGCCCCACTGCGCGACCATCCAGCCGGCACGCCTGGTGCGCGGCCTGGCCCGTACCGTCGAGCGCATGGGCGTGCAACTGTTCGAGCAGAGCCGCGTCACCGACTGGCAGCCCGGGCGCATCACCACCCTGCAGGGCGAGGTGAAGGCCCACTGGGTGGTGCCCGCCATCGAAGGCTATGCCGCCGCCCTGCCCCCGCTCGGCCGCTACCAGTTGCCGGTGCAGAGCCTGCTGGTGGGCACCGAGCCGTTGCCGGAATCCACCTGGGCCGAGATCGGCCTGGAACAGGGCCAGGCCTTCAGCGAGAACAGCCGCCAGGTCACCTACGGCCAGCGCACCGCCGACAACCGCCTGGTCTTCGGTGCCCGCGGCGGCTACCGCTTCGGCGGCAAGCTGCGGGAGAACTTCCAGCTCGACGACGACGAGATCGCCCTGCGCCGCTACCTGTTCGGCGAACTGTTCCCGATGCTGCGCAACGTGCGCCTGACCCACAGCTGGGGCGGCAACCTGGGCATGGCCCGGCGCTTCCAGCCGCACATGCTGGTGGACCGCGCCAGCGGCATCGCCCTCTCCGGCGGCTACGGCGGTGAAGGCGTGGGGGCGACCAACCTCGGCGGTCGCACCCTGGCCGACCTGATCCTCGGCCGCGAGACCCTGCTCACCCGCCAGCCCTGGGTACTGGGCGACGGGCCGCTGACGCGCCTGTCCGCCTGGGAACCGGAGCCCTGCCGCTGGCTTGGCTACAACGCCATCATCCGCAGCTTCGTCCACGAGGACCGGGTGCTGGCCAACCCCCAGAGCGCCCCCTGGCGCCGCGCCCTGGCCAGCCGCCTGGCCGGGTTCATGGAAAGCCTGATGCGCTGAGCCGGCAATGCCGCCCCCCGCGCACCGACACGACCACCAGACTGGAAGCCCTTGCATGAAAGCCACCCTGCTGAAGAACACCCACGACCTGCCACTCTCTGCGCCGGCGCCGGTGCCCGTGCCGGTCGGCGAGCCCGTGCCGCATACCCGCGTGCACTCGGTGGAGCGCACCGACGGCGTGGAAACCGGCGTCTGGGAATGCAGCCCCGGCAAGTTCCGCCGGCAGATCCTCGAGCAGGAGTTCTGCCACTTCACCCACGGCAGCTGCACCTTCACCCCGGACGGCGGCGAGCCCATCGAGATCAAGGCCGGCGACGCCCTGCTGCTGCCCGCCAACAGCCTGGGCATCTGGGATGTGAAGGAAACCCTGCGCAAGACCTACGTGATCATCAGCCGCTGACTCTGGCGGTACAGCCCGGGAGCGCAACTCCTGGGCGGATGCCAGGGTGGAGGTAGCTTTTTACCTCCACCAAACGAACGCCATCGGTCGCACCGAGCCTGCCCATTCGCGAATGAATTGGCTCTGTCGGCGTTAGCTGTTGTGGTTTTAATGCAAGCGCTCAAGCACGATTATTTTCGGGCACCCAAGGGGTCGCGCGCCCCACCGCATGGGTTTCGCTCCGCTCTACACCATCCTACGAAAGCCCGTGCGCACCACGTGGCGATGCGCTGGACGAAGAAGTTGGAGCAGCCGCCAACGCCCCTCCAGGAGGCCGAACGCAGTCGTTGCGCCGGGGGACGAGCGGCATGGATGCCGCGAGAGGCGCGCCAGGCCATGGATGGCCCATCGCGCCGGCCTCCAGACGACGCTTGCGGCGAACGCACTTCAGTGCGGCCCGAAGGGCGAGCGTAGCGAGTAACGGCGATGGAGTGAGGGAACCCGACGCAGTCGGGCCGGATGATGGGGCAAGTTTTTTGGTTCCTTTTCACCGGGCTGGCGTTCCAGCGATTGGAAAAGGGACTCGCCCGGGGGGGCGAAACCAGAAACATCACCAGAGCTCGGCAATCAGCTGGGTTCAAATCCTCTAGCAACACTTAACGCAGACAGAGCCAATGAATTCGCCCCCGGGAAGGGCCGGGGCGGATGCCAGGCGTAGGGTGGAGGTCGCTTTTTACCTCCACCAAACGAACGCCATCGGTCGCACCAAGCCTGCCCATTCGCGAATGAATTCGCTCCCACGGACGGGGTTCGGCGGATGACGGCCCGCCGTCAGGAAAACTGCCCGTGACGGCCTTTCCCGGCGCTGAACGCCTGGGCGCCAGCGCGGGTCTCGCCGCTGTGGATAACCTCGAGCCCGCCCTCGAATTCGTTGGCGATGGCCGCCTCGAACGGCAGCTGCCACTGGGCGTAGGCGCTGGCGCGGTCGGCGAGCATGCAGCGCTGCGGAAAGGCGGCGATCTCAAGGGCCAGGGCTTGCGCCGCCTCCAGTGCCGAGCCGGGCGGCACCACGCGGTTGGCCAGGCCCATGGCGAGTGCTTCGTCGGCCTGCACCGGGCGGCCGGTGAGGATCAGGTCCAGCGCCCGCCCCTGGCCGACGATGCGCGGCAGGCGCACGGTGCCGCCATCGATCAGCGGCACGCCGAAGCGCCGGCAGAACACGCCGAGCACCGCGTCCTCGGCCACCACCCGCAGGTCCGCCAGCAGCGCCAGCTCCAGGCCGCCGGCCACGGCATGGCCCTCGATGGCGGCGATCAGCGGCTTGGCGAGTTGCATGCGACTCGGCCCCATGGGCCCGTCGCCGTCCACCTCCAGGCGGTTGCGCCGCTCGCCATCCTCGGCCACCGCCGCCAGGTCCGCCCCGGCGCAGAATGTGCCGCCCGCACCGGTGAGCACTGCCACCCGCGCTGCATCGTCCGCCTCGAAAGCGCGCAAGGCATCGGCCAGCGCCTGGGCGGTGGGCCGGTCGACGGCGTTGCGCACCTGCGGGCGGTCGATGGTCAGGGTGGTGACGGGGCCGTTCTTCTCGACTCGGATGCTCATCGGGACTCCTCGGGTTGAAACGCGGGCATGAAAAAGGCCGGCAAGGTTGCCGGCCTTCAACATAGTGCGTCCCCGGGGAGATGTTCAGCCCGCTGGCGGAACTCCCAAGGAGTCTGGCGGGATCAGCCCACGTATTTCTGCAGGTTGGCCATCATTTCCTTCAGCGCCTCGACGTTGTCCGCCGGGTGGGCGGCGCCTTCGAAGTCGCAGATCTGCTTCCAGCTGGCGGCCACGTCCTCGACGCTGAAGCCTTCGCGCGGGTCGAAGCCGGCGCCCAGGCTGCGTTCCCAGCGCACCTTGCCGATCCAGCCGCCGCCTACTTCGAACAGGCCGGAGGTTTCCTGGCACTGCTCGCTGCCGAGGTAGACCACCAGCGGGCTGACCAGCTCGGGCTTGAGCTGCTCGAACACCTGCGGCGGGATCAGGCCTTCGGTCATGCGGGTGCCGCCGGTGGGGGCGATGGCGTTGACCAGGATGTTGTTCTTGCGGCCCTCGATCGCCAGGGTGCGGGTGAGGCCGTAGAGGCCGAGCTTGGCCATGCCGTAGTTGGACTGGCCGAAGTTGCCGTAGATGCCGGAAGTGGAGGAGGTGAAGATCACCCGGCCGAAGCCCTGCTCACGCAGGTGCGGCCAGGCGGCGCGGGTCACCTTGTAGGCGCCTTCGACGTGGACCTTGTAGACCAGGTCCCAGTCGGCGTCGTCCATCTTGTGGAAGGTCTTGTCACGCAGGATGCCGGCGTTGTTCACCACCACGTCGATGCGGCCGAAGCTGTCGAGGGCGGTCTGCACGATCTTGTCGCCGTCGGTGACCGAGTCATGGTTGGCCACGGCGGTGCCGCCCGCTTCGCGGATCTCGGCCACCACGCGGTCGGCCGCCGAGGCGTTGGCGCCCTCGCCATGGGTGCTGCCGCCCAGGTCGTTCACCACCACCTTGGCACCGTGCTTGGCGAACAGCAGGGCATGGGCGCGGCCAAGGCCACCACCGGCGCCGGTGACTATGACCACTTTGTCTTCGAAACGGATCGACTCGCTCATGCAATGGACTCCAGGGCAGTTTTTGGTATCGGCCGAGTTTCCTGCAGCCCGGGCCCGCCTCACAAGTAAGGCAGCGGGCATGAATGGTGGCTGATAACGCCAGGGGATGACTCCGGGGCCGTCACTCGAAGGGCATGAAGATCCGCCCCCGCGGCCGCAGCTTGAACAGCCACCAGCCATGGAAGGTGCAAAGCAGCGTCAGCGCCAGGCAACTTGCGAAAGCACCTGCCGCGGACCACCAGATGCGCGGGCTGCTCTCGTAATAGCAGCCGTAGGCCACCAGGCCGATGCTGCCCAGCAGGAGAAGAAACGCGAGGGGCCGCCCCGGCCCCTGGACGAAGGGGTGCAGCAACACCAGCAGCTTGTAGAGCATTGCGATCTCCAGGCGCCGGGCGAGGACCCGGCGAATCGTCGTTGAGTGGAGTCGCGATGCTAGGAAACCCGGCCAGCCACGGCTGCCGGGGGATTCCGACAGGGGCTGACGGATGCCTCGGAAAATCGACCGCCCTACGCCGATCGGATCAGGTTCAGGTGGTCGTAGAGATGCATCACATGGGCTCGGGCGTAATCCGCAGGGTCCAGCGCACCGTAGGCGAAGTGCGGCTTGAGCTCGCCCCGGTAACTGGCGAAATCGGCGAAGGCCCGTTGCAGCCGGGCCAGCGCCTGGGCCGGGGATGCGGGCTGGTCGAGGGGCTGGGCCCCCGGAATGGCCTCGTCCAACGCGTGGCGCATGGCGCCGCGCGTGGCGAACACGCCGAAGGCCAGGGGCCCGACGCTGCCACGGAACCAGGCCGGCTTGAGTACGGGGTAGCCGCTCATGGAGTACTCGATGCTCTGCGCGCAGTGGTTGAACACCTCGGCCGGGCTCCAGCCGCGCACGCTCACCAGCGCCCTGTCGGCCAGGCCCGCCAATACCCGCTGGGCGTCGGCGAGGTCCGTGGCACCGGGCTGCGGCCCCCGGGGCAGCGCCCAGAAGCCGGCTCCGGCGCCGGCCACGCCGGCGACAGCGGTCAGTTTCAGCAGTTGCCGACGGTTCACGGGCGCACCTCCAGCCCCTGGCGGAAGGCCAGGTAGTGCTCCAGCACCGCTTCGGGCGCCTCGGTCTGCGGGTAGTGGCCGATGCCGTCGAGCAGCACGGTGTCCGGCTGCGGGATCAGCTCGCGGTAACGCGCCACCATGTGCGCCCCGGAGATCGGGTCCACCGCGCCATCGATCACCCGCAGCGGCAAGGCGCCCTTCTGCATGGCGGCCACCCAGCGGTCGCGCTGCTCGCGGCGTTCGGGGATGTAGCGGATCAGTCGATGCATGACGCGCGGTCCCTGCTGCTGGGCGATCAGGCTCCAGAAGTCGTCGAGCTCCGCCTCCGACGGCTGGGTCGCGGGGCCGAACACCTTGCCGAAGTTGGCCCCCAGCTTGGCGCGGGAGAACCCCCGGCCGATCAGCGGCCCCAGCGGGCTGAGCAACAGCTTCTGCACCAGCACCGGGCGGTGCGTCTCGGGGAACAGGCCGCCGTTGAGGAACACGCAACTGCCGAGCACGCAGCGCCCCTCGTGGTGCCGCGCCAGCAGCTCCTGGGCGACGCTGTCGCCATAGTCATGGGCCAGCAGGTGCACCGGCCCGGAGATGCCCAGGTGGCGCAGCAGCGCCAGTTGCAGGTCGGCCTGCTCCAGCAGCCGGTAGTCGTGGCCACGGGGCTTGTCGGAATCGCCGAAGCCGAGCATGTCGCAGGCGATCACCCGGTAGCGCTCGGCCAGCGGCTCCCAGATGTAGTGCCAGTCCCAGGAGGCGGTGGGGAAGCCGTGGATGAGCAGCAGCGGCTCGCCCTGCCCGGCTTCCCAGTAGCGGATGCGGTGGCGGTGGAACAGCAGGTCGCGTCCCTGGGCGCGCCAGTCGCCCAGGGGGATGCCCGGCAGGGCCATCAGTCGGCGTATCCCGGGTTCTGCAGGTCCAGCTTGCGCAGCAATGCCGGCCAAGGCAGCGCGCCCCCCATGCCGGAGGAGGTCTTCATCACGCCGGCGATCATCGCCCGGGCGCCGTCGAGGATCTGCTGCGGGATGTGGATGAGCTCGGCGCCGCCGCTCTGGGCCATGACCTGGATCTCGCAGGCGCGCTGCAGGGTGAACATGCCGAGGAAGGCGTCGGCGATGCTGCCGAAGGCGGTGAGCAGGCCGTGGTTGGGCAGGATCAGGAAGTTGGCGTTGCCCAGGTCGGCCTGCAGGCGGGCCTTCTCCTCGTGGTTCAGCGCCACGCCTTCGTACTGGTGGTAGGCCAGGCTGGCGAGCACGAACAGCGACTGCTGGGACAAGGGCAGCAGGCCCTGCTTCTGTGCCGAGACGGCGATGCCGGCCGGGGTGTGGATGTGCAGCACGCAGGCGGCGTCGTGGCGCACCTCGTGCACGGCGCTGTGGATGGTGTAGCCGGCCGGGTTGATGTCGTAGGGGCTGTCCATCAGCTTGTTGCCGGCCAGGTCCACCTTCACCAGGCTGGAGGCGGTGATCTCGTGGAACATCAGCCCATAGGGGTTGATGAGGAAGTCTTCGGTGCCGGGCACCTTGGCGGAGATGTGGGTGAAGATCAGGTCGTCCCAGCCGTACAGGGCGATGAGCCGGTAGCAGGCGGCGAGGTCGACGCGGGTCTGCCACTCGGCAGCGGAAACCTGGTCCTTGACGGAGTTCGGGTGCAGGGGTTGGGCAGCGGTCACGGCGATCACCTCGGTTCTTGTTGTGTGCAATGACCCAGGAGTCTAGCGAGGGCGCGGCGATCCGATAGTCGCCTTGGCAGCCATCCGAATGACCGCAGGAGTCACAACAGGACAGCCACCAGGGGCGCGGCGAAGAGGTTGAGCAGGCCCATCAGCACCATCACCAGGCCGGCCACGGTGCCTTCCTCGCCCCCCACCTCCCGGGCCCGGCTGACGCCCGCGCCGTGGGCGCCGACGCCCAACAGCGCGCCCCGCGCGAGGCTGCTGCGCAGGGGCAGCCAGCGGATCAGCAGGCTGCCGGCCAGGGCGCCGAAGACGCCGGTGACCATCACGAACACCGCGGTGAGTTCGGGCACGCCACCCAGCCCCTGGGCCAGCGGCATGGCGAAGGGCGTGGTGATCGAGCGCGGCACCAGCGACAGGCTCACCGAGGCTTCCAGGGCCAGCGCGTGGGCCAGCCACCAGGAACTGGCGATGGCGACGCTGCTGCCCATGAGCATGCCCAGGGACAACGCCGGCCAGTGCCGCACCAGCAAGGCGCGCTGCTGCCAGATGGGCACGGCGAAGGCCACGGTGGCCGGGCCGAGCAGCAGCATCAGCCAGTGGGTGGCGCCGGAGTACTCGGCGTAGCCGGTGTGCAGCGGCACCGCCACGGCCAGCAGCAGCGCCGGCACCAGGATCAGCGGCGACAGCAGGTAGCGCCCGCTGCGCCGGTACAGCCAGCGGCTGAACAGGTAGCCGCCCAGGGTCAGCGCCAGCCAGAACCAGGACATGGGCTCAATGTTCATGACGGTCGCTCCAGCGGCAGACGAACTCGACGGTCAGCGCGGTGGCGAGCATCACCATCAGGGTGCTGGCGCCGATCACCAGGAGGATGCGCCAGCCCTCGCTGCGCAGCAGGGCGCCGTAGTCCAGCAGGCTCATCAGGGCGGGGATGAAGAACAGCAGCATCTCCGCCATCAGCAGGCCGGCGCCCAGTTGCAGCGCGGCCGGTTGTACCCGGCCGCTGGCGAAGGCGGCGAGCAGCAGGCCGAGGCCGATCACCCCGCCCGGAATCGGCCAGGCGAGCCAGGTGGCGATCTGGCAGCCGAGCAGGTAGAGGCCGATGAGTACGGCGAGCTGCAGGCAAAGACGGGAAAGGTGCATGAGACGGGGCATGGCGGGTGACTCCGGGACTGGTCACCAGCTTAGGGCGACGCCTATCATCCCAAAAGCGAATTGTTCGACTCGCCGCCATTCGAAACTGGAATACCTCAATGGAATTCAACCAGCTCCGCAGCTTCGTCGAGGTCGTCCGCCAGGGCGGCTTCACCCAGGCCGGGCGCGCCCTGCACGCCACCCAGTCGACCATCAGCAAACAGGTCGCGCAGCTGGAGCAGCGCCTCGACGTGCAACTGCTCGAGCGCAACGGCCCGCACCTGCGCCTGACCGAGGCCGGCGCGCTGGTGCTGCGCCGCGCCGAGGAGATGCTGCGCCTGCGCCAGGACCTGCACAGCGAGCTCCACGACCTCAGCCAGCTCAAGCGCGGCGAGTTGCGCCTGGGCCTGCCGCTGCTGGGGGGCGAGGTGCTGTTCGCCGAGCTGTTCAGCGAATACCGGCGGCGCTACCCGAACATCAACGTGCACCTCGCCGAGGGCGGCAGCAAGCTGCTGGAGCAGGCCATCCTGCAGGGCGAACTGGAACTCAGCGGGAGCCTCACGCCCACCGACCCGGCGTTCGACCACCAGCCGTTCTGCAACGAGCCGCTGGACGTGCTGCTGCCGGCCGACCATCCCCTGCACGACCAGCAAAGCCTGGCCCTGGCGCAGCTCGCCGACTCGGCCTTCCTGCTCTACCAGCAGAGCTTCACCCTCAACGACCGCCTGCTGCAGGCCTGCAAGCAGGCCGGCTTCACCCCGCGCGAGGCCGGGCGCAGCGGCCAGGCGGACTTCCTCGCCGCGCTGGTGGCGGCCGGCCAGGGGGTGGTGCTGCTGCCGCGCATCGTCGCCCGCCAGCTGGAACGGCCGGGGATCATCCGGCTGCCCCTGCGCGAACCGGACCTGCGCTGGGACATCGCCTTCGTCTGGCGACGCGGCGGCTACCTGTCGAAGGCGGCGCAGGCCTGGCTGGCGTTGTTGCGGGAGAAGGGACCGCTGGCCCGGCTCTGACCGGGCCGCGATCAGGGCGGGATCAGGCGCCGCGCAGGGCCTGGATGAGCCCGGCGATCCAGGGCTCGGCGTCGACTTCGGGGGTCACGGTCTCACTGGAGTCCACGCGCAGCATTTCCACGACTTCACGGATGCCCAGCTCGGCGTAGAGCTCGCGCACCTGCTCGCCTCCCCCGCAGAACTGGTCGTAGCTGGAGTCGCCCAGGGCCAGCACGGCGCCGGGGCGGCCACGCCAGTCGGGGAGCTGGTCGCGGATGCTGTGGTAGAGCGGCAGCAGGTTGTCCGGCAGTTCGCCCATGCCGGTGGTCGAGGTCACGGTGAGGAAGGCGTCCGGGGCAAAGGCCTTGAGCTCGTCGAGCCCCATGTGGGCCTTGTGCCAGGCCTCGAAACCGGCGGCCTTGAGCAGGCGCTCGGCATGGCGGGCAACTTCTTCGGCGGTGCCGTAGACCGACCCGGAGAGAATGGCGACTTTCATGACAACTCCTGAAACGTTGGCAAACGGCGCGCATTATGCCGCAAGTGGAAAGCCTGGGCCGATGTCTTAGAATCTCGGAGCCACCGAACCGAGAGCCTCTACATGATCAACGCCAAGCTGCTGCAACTGGTGATCGACGCGTCCAACGACGGCATCGTCGTCGCCGAGCAGGAGGGCGAGGACAACATCCTCATCTACGCCAACCGCGCCTTCGAGCAACTCACCGGCTACGCCCGCGACGACATCCTCTACCAGGACTGCCGTTTCCTGCAGGGCGAGGACCGCGACCAGATCGGCCTCGCCGCCATCCGCCAGGCGATCCGCAAGGGCGAACCGTGCCGGCAGATCCTGCGCAACTACCGCAAGGACGGCAGCCCCTTCTGGAACGAGCTGTCGATCACCCCCGTGTTCAACGAGGGTGACCAGTTGACCTATTTCATCGGCATCCAGAAGAACGTCACGCCCGAGATCGAGGCCCGGCAGCGGGTCCGCGAGCTGGAGGCGGAAGTGGCGGCCTTGAAGGCGGAGCTGGCGGCCAAGGGCTGAGCGGCGGAAACGAGACAGGACGCCCCGCGCGAGGCGAGGCGTCCTGTGGGAATAAAAGACCGGCGGCCGAAGAGGAACAAGGAGGGGGACGCGTTGGCGGCCGGTTGCGCAGTTGGAAGGTTCACTGACGATTCTTGTACATAAAACAGATTTGTACAGGGATCGCATCGAAAAAACTTCAAACCCGAGCCGACTCAGGTGTCCAGGTGCCCCGCAAGGAACTGCGCCAGGCGCCGCTGCATCGAACGGCCGTCATTGCCCAGGCAGGCGACGGGCGAACCATCGAGGCTGTCACCCAGGAGGTCAGCCGCCTCACCGGCCAGGGCCAGGGGGCAATCGAGGGTCAGGGCGAGACGGGACAGGCGGCTGGCCGCATCGTCCTGCGGCGGGTGGTTGGAGAACAGCACCAGCGCCTGGGGCCGCATCTTCTCGCAGACCAGCGCCAGCTCCTGGAGGGGTTGCTCGAGCCCCAGGACGCTGACCGCCACCTCATCGCTGCCCATCAACAGGCCGGCCACCAGCAGCTCCAGTTCGCGGCATTCGCCGGGAATGGGTGCCAGCAGCACGCGGTCATCCGCAAGGTTGCGCGCCAATTGCAGGCGCTGCAGCACCCGCGCGCGCAGGAAGGCGTCGAGGAAGGCCCATTCGCTGGCTGCGCCGTATTCGTCCTGGCGCAGCAGCAGGTCGCGCCACACCGGCATCAGGACATCCTGGAACGCCACCGGGACCGGGTAGGTGGAGAACACCTGGCCGTAGAGGCGCTCCACGCCCGCTTCGTCGAAGCTCGCCAGGACCCGGCGCAGCTGCGCCTGGAGTTCGACCCACTCGGCGCTCGCCACGCCCTGGTAGGCCGGCACCGCCGGTGCCTTTGCCTGGGCGCTGCGGGCCAGGATGGTGCCTACCTTGCTCACCGCCACGCCGCGATCCATCCAGGCGAGGATGTTGCGCACCGCCTCGATGTCGGCGAAGGAATAGAGGCGATGGCCGCTGTCGGTGCGGGTCGGCTTGATCAGGCCATAGCGCCGCTCCCACGCACGCAGGGTGACCGGGTTGACGCCAGTGAGGCGGGAAACCTCGCGGATGGGGAACAGTTCTTCCTGCTGCATGGCGATATCGGCCTGAGGGGCGGCGGCGGGTTCGATCATGATCGGCTGCGGTGGATGGACGATGCGCCTGAGTTTAACCCAGCACGGGCCTCGCGCTCGAATGCATCTCTGACGGGCGGGCTGCACCAGCCCGGTGCAGCGCATGCCGCCCCGCGCGACGCCAGCGACCGGCTGTCTGCCTGCACCCCGCAAGGAGACGTACCCCTGGCGATTTTTCGCGAATCCGGAATAATCCTTGCCTCTTCGAATACGCAGCCCATCACCCCGGGCAGCGTTTCGCGCCCCGCCTACCCGGCCGGGTGCCCGTTCAGTGGAGATACACGATGTCTGCCGATCCCGTCACCCTCATGGTGGCGCGCCGCGTTTCCCGCGAGCGCTACTCCGCTTTCATGGCCTGGCTGCGCGAAGGCGAGCAACTGGCTGCCGACTTCCCCGGCTACCTCGGCTCCGGCGTGCTCGCGCCGCCTCCTGAAGACGACGAATTCCAGATGATCTTCCGCTTTGCCGACGAGTCGACCCTGTCGGCCTGGGAGCACTCCGCTTCGCGCCGCGCCTGGCTGGAGCGCGGCACCGGCCTCTTCGAGCAGCCCCATGAACACCGCGCCCTGGGCCTGGACGCGTGGTTCGGCAGTGCCGATCGCCGCCCGCCACGCTGGAAGCAGAGCGTGGCCATCTGGCTGGCGTTCTTCCCGGTGTCGCTGGGTTTCAACCTGTGCTTCGGTCCCTGGCTGACCGACCTGCCGCTGGTGGTGCGCGTCCTGATCAGCACCCTGGCGCTGACGCCGCTGATGACCTACTGGTTCATCCCGTTGTCCACCCGCCTGCTGGCCTTCTGGCTCAACGCACCAGCCTCCCGCACCCGCCGCCCAGGCGCCACCGCTCCCTCGCGATAACGTCACAAAGGTTGTACAGGCACCACACCTGTACAACCAAGAAAATCGCTCAGCTCTTCTATAACCCCACATAAATCAAGGCCTTGGCTGAAATCACAGTCGGAATCCGTATTTTTGCGGCGCCAACAATTGTACAAATACGGGCATCTGGTATAAGTTTTCAGCATTCCGCCCCTCCCCGGGCATCGTCCTGCCTCGAGGCCCCTCATGAGCCCTTCGGCCGCTC
Organism: Pseudomonas sp. 57B-090624; assembly: GCF_003234055.1. Lineage (NCBI taxonomy): Bacteria > Pseudomonadati > Pseudomonadota > Gammaproteobacteria > Pseudomonadales > Pseudomonadaceae > Pseudomonas > Pseudomonas sp. 57B-090624. Next base: position 58,596 of record NZ_QKRU01000007.1, on the reverse strand, counting down.
CCATCCTGATCACCGGCGCCAGCCAGCGCGTGGGCCTGCATTGCGCCGAGCGCCTGCTGGACGACGGCCAGCCGGTGATCATCAGCTACCGCACCGAGCGCGATGGCGTGCACCGCCTGCGTGAGCGCGGTGCCTGCGTGATCGCGGCGGACTTCTCGGATGAAGCCGGGATCCTCGCCTTCATCGAACGTCTCAAGGCCGCCACCCCGCACCTGCGGGCCATCGTGCACAACGCCTCCGACTGGCTCACCGAAGCCCCCGGCCACGAAGCCGAGGCCTTCCAGCGGATGTTCAGCGTGCACATGCTGGCGCCCTACCTGATCAACCTGCATGCCGAAGCGCTGCTGCGCCACGGCGGCCCGGCCGACATCGTCCACATCAGCGACGATGTGGCGCGCAAGGGCAGCGAGAAGCGCATCGCCTACTGCGCCAGCAAGGCCGGGCTGGACAACCTCACCCTCTCCTTCGCCGCGCGCTACGCCCCGGCCATCAAGGTCAACGGCATCGCGCCGGCGCTGGTGATGTTCAACGACAACGACGACGCGGCGTACCGCGAGAAGACCCTGGCCAAATCCGCGCTGGGCATCGAGCCGGGCGCCGAGGTGGTCTACCAGGGCCTGCGCTACCTGCTGGACACCCCCTACGTCACCGGAACCACCCTGACACTGAACGGTGGCCGCCACCTCAAGTGAGGCGGCCGCGAGGAAACCATCGATGAGCGAACAACTGCCCCACCATTACCGGGAAATCCTTCTCGGCCTGGGCGAGGACCCGCAGCGCGAAGGCCTGCTGGACACCCCCAAGCGCGCCGCCAAGGCCATGCGCTACCTGTGCCACGGCTATGAACAATCGCTGGACGAGATCGTCAACGGCGCGCTGTTCGCGTCCGACAACGACGAGATGGTCATCGTGCGGGACATCGAGCTCTATTCCCTCTGCGAGCACCACCTGCTGCCCTTCATCGGCAAGGCCCATGTGGCGTACATTCCCACCGGCAAGGTGCTGGGGCTGTCCAAGGTGGCGCGCATCGTCGACATGTTCGCGCGCCGGCTGCAGATCCAGGAGAACCTGACCCGGCAGATCGCCGAGGCGATCCGAAGCGTGACCGGCGCGGCCGGAGTGGCCGTGGTCATCGAGGCCCAGCACATGTGCATGATGATGCGTGGCGTGGAGAAGCAGAATTCGCAGATGCTCACCTCGGTGATGCTCGGCGCGTTCCGCGAGAGCTCGACGACCCGTCACGAATTCCTGCAACTGATTGGACGGAGCAAGTAACAATGCCGCGACTGGAGCCCGGAATGGCGCGAATCCGCGTCAAGGACCTGCGCCTGCGTACCTTCATCGGGATCAAGGAAGAAGAGATCCTCAACAAGCAGGACGTGCTGATCAACCTGACCATCCTCTACCCCGCCGTGGAGGCCGTTGAAGGCAACGACATCGAGCACGCACTCAACTACCGCACCATCACCAAGGCGATCATCCGCCATGTCGAGGAGAACCGCTTCGCCCTGCTGGAGCGCCTGACCCAGGAGATCCTCGACCTGGTCATGGCCAACCCCAGCGTGCGCTACGCCGAAGTGGAAGTGGACAAGCCCCACGCCCTGCGTTTCGCCGAGTCGGTGTCCATCACCCTCGCCGGCCACCGCTGACGAAAACCCGTGATGCCCGGGCGCTCTCCGGGCATTGCCGCCGCCGCGGGCCACTCTTATCATCCCGGCGCACCCGCCACCCGAGCCCAGGAGTACTGCGATGAACGAGCAAGAACGCCTCGAACTCGAAGCCGCCGCCTTCCGCCAACTGGTCCAGCACCTGCGCAGCCGCCCGGACGTGCAGAACATCGACCTGATGAACCTCGCCGGCTTCTGCCGCAACTGCCTGTCCAAGTGGTACAAGGCCGCCGCCGACGACCTCGGCGTCGAGGTCACTCCCGACCAGGCCCGCGAAGAGGTCTACGGCATGCCTTATGCCGACTGGAAGGCCAAGTACCAGAAAGAAGCCAGTGCCGAGCAGCAAGCGGCCTTCAACAAAGCGAACAAAGAATGACCCTGATCGATTTCCGCGCCCGCCTGCGCAGCGGCCAGCATGCCTTCGCCGACACCCTGGCGTTCATCGCCGCCGGCTACGACTACCAACCCACCGCCTTCGCCAACGGCAAGGTGGAAAACGCCGCCGGGCAGAACGAGGGCTCCTGCAAGACCCTCGGCCTGGCCCTGCTCGAAGGCCTGGGCCTGGACGAGGCGCTGCTGGCCTTCGGCGAGCACTACCGCGCCGTGCTGGCCACGCCGCAGGGCAGCGACCACGGCAACATCCGCGCCCTCATGGAAACCGGCCTGGCCGGTGTTCGCTTCGACGGCGAGCCGCTCAAGCGCAAGGCCTGAGGCGGTGCCGGGCAGCGCTCCGGGCGCTGCTCATCTGTCAGAGAAAGCTGACAGACGTCACAAAGGGAACAACGTATTCTGCGCGACGTATCGGGAACACCAGGGACGGTGTCCTACGCATATACGCCCGTTGTGCGTTCCCCTTCCCGTGCAGTTTCGGAGTCGCATGGATGCAACAGACCCTCGTGTGGAAACCCTGGACCAACCCCGGCATCGAGAACCTGCGCCTGCATGTCGACAGCGCCGGCATCCACGCCAGCAGCCACCTCATGCTCAGTGCCGGCGGGCAGAGCTTCGCCGCCACCTACGTGCTCGACTACGACCCCTGCTGGCGCTTTCGCAGCCTGTGGATAAAGGTCGACAACCACGGCCAGGCCAGCCTGCGCCTGCAGCGCGACATCCGTGGCCAGTGGCGCCTGGACGGCCAGCCGCGCGGCGACCTCGACGCCTGCCAGCAGGTGATGCTCTCCGCCAGCCCCTTCACCCACACGCCGATCCTGCAGCGCAGCGCCCTCGAATGCGGCCAGAGCGAGGAGATGCAGATCGTCTTCATCGACCTGCCCAGCCTCGCCGTGCAGGCTCGCAGCCAGCGCTACCAATGCCTGCGCCGGCAAGCGGAACAGACCCTCTACCGTTGCGAACCCCAGGGCCGACGCAGCACAGAACTTGCCCTCGACCCCAACGGCCTGGTGCTCAAGGCCAGCGACCAGTTCCTGCGCATCAGCGCCCGCACCCTGAGCCTGGACGAATTGCCCATCAGCACCCTGGTGTGAATCGCGCGCCATGAAAAAGCCCCGCCGAAGCGGGGCCTTTTGTTCACGAGGATGACGTGCACCGCAGGTTGGCGCCGAGCGCAGCGAGGCCCAACACCTGGACAGTCACACTCCTCGGACCTCGTCGAGGTAGCGCTCCGCATCCAGTGCCGCCATGCACCCGGCACCGGCCGAGGTGATGGCCTGGCGGTAGACGTGATCGGCCACGTCGCCCGCCGCGAACACGCCGGGGATGTTGGTGGCGGTGGCATTGCCATCGCGGCCGCCGTTGACCACCAGGTAGCCGTCGCGCAGGGCCAGCTGACCCTCGAACAGCGAGGTGTTGGGCGTATGGCCGATGGCGACGAACAGGCCATCCACCTTGAGCTCGTCGGCACTGCCGTCGTTGTGGCGCAGGCGCACGCCGGTGACGCCCATGTCATCGCCCAGCACTTCTTCCACCTGGGCGTTGAGCTTGAGCACGATGCGGCCTTCGGCGATGCGCGCCGTGAGCTTGTCCTGCAGGATCTTCTCGGCACGGAAGGTCTCGCGGCGATGCACCAGGGTCACCTTGCTGGCGATGTTGGCCAGGTACAGCGCCTCCTCCACGGCGGTATTGCCACCGCCCACCACCGCCACTTCGCGGTTGCGGTAGAAGAAGCCGTCGCAGGTGGCACAGGCGGACACGCCCTTGCCCATGAAGCGCTCCTCCGACGACAGCCCCAGGTAGCGGGCGCTGGCACCGGTGGCGATGATAAGCGCGTCACAGGTGTAGGTGCCGCTGTCACCGCGCAGGGTGAAGGGCTTGCCGGCCAGGTCCACGGCATTGATGTGGTCGAAGACGATCTCGGTCTCGAAACGCTCGGCGTGCGCCTGCATGCGCTGCATCAGCGCCGGGCCGGTGAGGCCATGGGGGTCGCCGGGCCAGTTGTCGACTTCGGTGGTGGTGGTCAGCTGGCCGCCGGCCTGCATGCCGGTGATCAGCAGCGGCCTGAGGTTGGCACGCGCGGCATAGACGGCCGCGCTGTAACCGGCGGGGCCGGAGCCGAGGATGATGACCCGGGAATGGCGCGTGGCGGACATGGCTGACACCTCGTGAAATAAAAGGAGATCGCTGCGGGCACTTGGGGAAGGCTTTCAGGAATGCAGCGATCTCGCGAACCGGTGGGGCGGGCCTGGCGACTGCCGGAGCCCCGAAATTGCTGGCAAGGCTACCGAGCGCCCCCGGGGCCGGGAAATGTGTATTCCTTATCCCGACCATAGGGCCGTCCTATCGCTCGGTGGGAAGCGCGACGCAGCCGCTTTTACCGGTCACGCAAAGCCGGTAAGGTCGCGCCATGTCCACCCTCTGGAGCCCTCGATGCCCGCCCCCGCCCTGTCCGGCCCGCAATACCTCGGCGAAGGCCTGAAACTCATCCTCAGCCCAGGCCTGCGCCTGTTCGTACTGCTGCCGCTGACGCTCAACCTGGTCCTGTTCATCGCCCTGATCGGCTTCGCCATGCAGCAGTTCAGCGGCTGGGTCGATGCCTTCATGCCCAGCCTGCCGAGTTGGGCGAGCTTCCTCGAATACCTGATCTGGCCGCTGTTCGTGATCCTGGTACTGCTGATGGTGTTCTTCAGCTTCACCATGATCGCCAACATCATCGCCGCGCCGTTCAACGGCTTCCTCGCCGAGAAGGTGGAAGTGGTGGTGCGCGGCCAGGATGATTTCCCCCCCTTCAGCTGGGCCGAACTCACCGCCATGGTGCCGCGCACCGTGGGCCGCGAACTGCGCAAGCTGGGCTACTTCCTGCCACGGGCCATCGGCCTGCTGATCCTCAGCTTCATTCCCGGGGTGAACCTGGTGGCGACGCCGCTGTGGTTCCTCTTCGGCGTGTGGATGATGGCGGTGCAGTACATCGACTACCCGGCGGACAACCACAAGCTGGGCTGGAACGAGATGCTCGCCTGGCTGCGCGAGAAGCGCTGGCAGAGCCTGGGCTTCGGCGGCTCGGTGTACCTGGCGCTGCTGATCCCCTTCGTCAACATCGTGATGATGCCCGCCGCCGTCGCCGGGGCCACGCTTTTCTGGGTCCGTGAAGGCGGCGAGAAGGCCCTGCCGCAGGCCTGAACCACCCTGCCCCGGCCGCTCGCGCCGGGGCTGTCACCCAGCCGTCATACAAATTTCACACTGGCTACATGGCGCTGATCGACACTGCATCCATGAGCCTGCTGCCCCTGAACATCTCGCTGATCAGCGAAACCTTCCTGCCGGAGATCAACGGCGTCGCCAACACCCTGGCGCGCCTGTGCGACGGCTTGCGCGCCCGTGGCCACCGCCTGCAACTGGTGCGCCCGCGCCAGGCCTGCGACCAGGGGGTCAAGAGCAGCGACGAGCTGCTGCTGGTGCGCGGCTGGCCGCTGCCCGGCTACCCCGGCCTGCAATGGGGCCAGTCGAGCCTGCACAAGCTGGTCGCGCGCTGGAAGCGCAAGCGGCCGGACGTGCTCTACATCGCCACCGAAGGCCCGCTCGGCCTCTCCGCCCTGCGCGCCGCGCGGCGCCTGGGCATCCCGGCGATCAGCGGCTTCCACACCAACTTCCAGCAGTACACCGGGCACTACGGCGTCGGCCTGCTGACCCGCCTGATGACCAACTACCTGCGCTGGTTCCACAACGCCTCGCAACTGACCCTGGTGCCCAGCGCCAGCCAGAGCGAAGAACTGCGGCGTCGCGGCTTCGAGCGCCTGGCGCTGCTCTCGCGCGGCGTCGACGGCCAGTTGTTCAACCCGGCCCGGCGCTGCGCCGCGCTGCGTGAATCCTGGGGCCTGGGGCCGGACGACATCGCCGTGCTGCACGTCGGCCGCCTGGCGCCGGAGAAGAACCTCAAGTTGCTCGGCCCGACCTTCCGCGCCCTGCAGCAGGCTTATCCACAGAAGACCATGAAGCTGATACTGGTGGGCGACGGGCCGCAGCGCGCGCAACTCCAGGCGGAACTGCCGGACGCCCTGTTCCGTGGCCTGCAACGGGGCGAGGAGCTGGCCAGGCATTACGCCTCCAGCGACCTGTTCCTGTTCCCCAGCCTCTCCGAGACCTTCGGCAACGTGGTGCTCGAGGCCCTCGCCTCGGGGCTCGGCGTGGTGGCCTTCGACCAGGCCGCGGCGGCGCAGCACATCCGCCACGGGCACAACGGCGCACTGGCGATGCCGGACGAGCCGGTGACCTTCAGCGATGCCGCCTGCTGGCTGCTGGAAGACAGCGAGACCCTGCGCCGGGTGCGCCTGAACGCACGCCAGCATGCGGGCCGCCAGGGCTGGGAGGCGATCATCCAGCAGTTCGAACAGCACCTGCACAGCGTCCACCAGGCACTGCCCGAGCCCCAGCCGGCGCCGGGGCTGGACCGCCTGCAGCGCTGATCAGCCGAAGGGCCGGGGTGGGGCGGCGAAGGCCAGGCTCAGGGCGCCCTTGCCCAGGTTGATGGCCCCGGTGGGGCTGAGCATCGCCACCTGCAGGTTCACCTCGCGCTGGGCGCAGGTCGCCTCCAGCTGGGCGAACCCCGGCAGGTCGCGCACCACCGACAAATCCCCCGCGTAACTCAGGCACAGCTGCGGCGCCAGCAGCTCGCCCGCCAGCACCTGGGCGGTAGCGTGGGCCAGCAGTTTCTCCGCCGCGCGCTCGAAGCTCGGCGCCAGCGAAACGGGCTTGTCCTCGCCCTGCTGCACGCTGATCACCGGTTTCACATCCAGCAGCGAGCCCAGCCCCAGGGCCGCGCCGCGCATGCGGTCGAGCAGGCCGCCGCGCTCGCCCTTCTGGAAGCCGCGCCGACGCAGGTGGCCGAGGTCGTCGGCGATGAGGAAGGTGCAGACGCTTTCCGACAACTGTTCCAGGCGCGCACGCACGGCGCTCGGGTGGGCGCCGCCGGCGATCAGCCGGGCCGCCTCTGCAGCGAGCACGGCGCTGCCGGCGAACATGCTGCGGCCATCCACCACGCGCATGGCGAAGGGGCTGTTGAGGCCGGCCTCGGCACGGCGCTCGCGGTAATGCTGGAGCAGGCCGAAGGAGGCCTGGGTGGCGTGCTCGAAGATCGGGCTGCGCAGGCTGGAGATGGTCAGGCAGATGACATGGTCGTAGGCGGTCACCAGCTCTTCGAGGAACCACTGCTGCATCTCCGCCACCGACAGCGCGTCGCTGTGGTCCCCGGGGGCGACGCCGGCCAGCTGCTCGGCATAGAACTGCCGCGTGGCTTCCGGCACGCGACGGTCCACCAGGGCGTCTCGCCCCAGGTGGATACGGATCGGCAGCACACGGATGCCGTGGGCGGCGAGGAATTCCTGAGGCAGGTCACAAGTGGCATCCACTACCAGTCCAGTGCGCATGACGACTACTCCTTCGGCCGGTGAACCGGCGCTTGTTGTGATGTTCGCGACCATGCGCCTTCCACCCGGCCAAGTCAGCCCAACCGATTGAGGGTTCGACGGCATATCGCGAGGCATAAAAAAGCCCCGCACGAGACGGGGCTGGAAATGGGTGCGCCGGCCAGGCCGGCGCACCGGGGGTCATGCTCAGACCAGGCTGGTCAGGGCGTCGCGGCTGAACGGCAGGATGTCCTGCATGCGGCCTTCGCGGACCTTGGTCGCCCAGTCCGGGTCCACCAGCAGGGCGCGGCCCACGGCCACCAGGTCGAACTCCTCCTTGTTCAGGCGTTCCAGCAGGCCTTCGATGTTGGCCGGCTGGGCGACCTTGTCGGTCTTGACCATGAACTGCAGGAACTCGCCATCCAGGCCGACGCTGCCGACGGTGATGGTGGGCTTGCCGGTGAGCTTGCGGGTCCAGCCGGCCAGGTTGAGGTCGGAGCCGTCGAATTCCGGCTCCCAGAAGCGGCGGGTGGAGCAGTGGAAGATGTCCACGCCGGCCTCGGACAGCGGTTTGAGGAAGCCTTCCAGCTCCTCGGCGGTCTGCACCAGGCGGGCGGTGTAGTCCTGCTGCTTCCACTGGGAGAAGCGGAAGATGATCGGGTAGTCGGGGCCGACGGCCTCGCGCACGGCCTTGATCACTTCGATGGCGAAGCGCGAGCGGTTGGCCAGGCTGCCGCCGTAGCCGTCGGTGCGCTGGTTGGTGCCTTCCCAGAAGAACTGGTCGATCAGGTAGCCGTGGGCGCCGTGCAGCTCCACGCCGTCCATGCCGATGGCCTTGGCGTCACGGGCGGCCTGGGCGTAGGCGGCGACGACGTCATCGATGTCCTGCTGGGTCATGCCGTGGACCACCACCTGGCCGTCCTTGAGCTTCTCGCTGGGGCCGTAGCCGGGGACGCTGGCGTCCGGCTCGGTGCCCAGGCGGCGCACGTTGCCCACGTGCCACAGCTGCGGGACGATCTTGCCGCCTTCGGCGTGCACGGCATCGACCACCTGCTTCCAGCCGGCCAGGGCGTCCTCGCCGTAGAAACGCGGCACGTGGGGGTAACCATTGGCGGCCTGGTGGCCGATGGTGGTGCCTTCGGTGACGATCAGGCCGACGCCGGCCGCGGCACGGCGGCGGTAGTACTCGACCACCTGCTCGGTGGGCACGCCGCCCGGGGAGAAGGAGCGGGTCATGGGCGCCATCACCACGCGGGTCGGCAGCTCCAGGGCGCCGAGGCGGAAGGGGGCGAACAGGGCGTCTACGGATGCGGTCATCGGGGTCTCCTGATTCCGGCCAAGTGACCGGTCGTCTCGTTTAAGGGCTTTTTAGGGGGTCACACCCGCAGCAGGCGCTGCAGGCGGGTCATGAAATCGAACAGCGGCCGGGCACCGGCGCCGACCTTGAGGCGGGTGAGCACGCCCTGCCAGGCGTTGGCGATGAAGCCGGCGAGGTTGGCGCAGTCCTCGTCCTCCGGCAGCTCGCCGGCACGCTGGGCCTCTTCCAGGCAGGCCTGGAGGATGTCCGCCGAGCGCTGCAGGATGGCGTCCACCTGGGCGCCGATGGCCGGCGACAGTTCGGCCATCTCGAAGCTCAGGCTGCCGATGAAGCAGTGGTATTCCAGCTTCTCGTGGCGGGTGAAGTGGCTGACCAGTTCACCGTAGTAGTCGAGCACTCGCTGGCACGGGCTCTTCGCCGGATCGGACAGGGCCTGGGCATAGCGCTCCAGGCGCGGCGAGTAGAGGTAGTCCAGTGCCTGCAGGGCGAAATCTTCCTTGCTGGCGAAGTAATGGTAGAAGGACCCCTTGGGAATCCCCGCCGCCTGGACGATCTCCTGCACACCGGTGCCGTGATAGCCCGAGCGGGTCATCACGCCGGTGCCCTTGGCCAGGATCAGGTCACGCTTGTCGAGTCGGATGCTGTTCATGGCGCCGAGCATATGACCGGTCGTCTCGCTCGGCACAGCACTATTGATCAGGGTGATTTTGGGTCAGAAAGCAGGCGCGCCTTACCCAGCGGTAATGGCCTGTGGTGAAGGTAAGGGCTGTGTGGGCGTCGTAGGTTGGCGCCGAGGGCAGCGAGGCCCAACGCAGCGATGTTCGGCCCCGCTGCGAGCCCCCTGTGGGAGTGGCTTCAGCCGCGAAAGCCCCGTCGCCGGCACCTGGCTGCGAGCGACTGGGGGCTCCATCGCGAATGAATTGGCTCTGTCTGCGTTAGCTGTTGTGGCTTTAATGCAAGCCCTCAAGCACGGCTCTTTCCGGGCACCCAAGGGTTCGTGCCACCGCCACCGCATGGGTTTCGCTTCGCTCTACACCATCCTACGAAAGCCCGTGCGCACCACATGGCGATGCGCTGGACGAAGAAGTTGGAGCAGCCGCCAACGCCCCTCCAGGAGGCCGAACGCAGTCGTTGCGCCGGGGGACGAGCGGCATGGATGCCGCGAGAGGCGCGCCAGGCCATGGATGGCCCATAGCGCCGGCCCCCAGACGACGCTTGCGGCGAACGCACTTCAGTGCGGCCCGAAGGGCGAGCGTAGCGAGTAACGGCGATGGAGTGAGGGAACCCCGGCGAAGCCGGGGCCGGATGATGGGGCAAGCCCTTTTGGTTTCTTTTGGGTGGTTCGGCACCCCGACGACTGCCAAAAGAGACTCGCCCGGGGGGGCGAAACTAGAAACATCATCAGAGCTCGGCAATCAGCTGGGCTCAAATCCTCTAGCAACACTTAACGCAGACAGAGCCAATGAATTCGCTCCCACGGAATGTGCCTCCCAATCACGACTCATGTAGGGGCGACTTCAGGCCGTAGGGCGGGTGAAACCCGCGAAGGGTGGGTGCGACGTTGTCGGGTTGCACCCGACCAACAATCCCCACCACGGCCCATGTAGGGGCGACTTCAGTCGCCAAGCAGGCCGCAGGGCTGCCACCACGGGGCTTCCCGGTGGCCTCGCCTGGTGGATGAAAAAGCGCCATCCACCCTACACCGGTACCGCCGTCGAGCAGGGGGAACGACTCAGCCCAGCGCCTTCTCGATGGCCAGCACCAGCGCGGGATCATCCGGGGCGGTACGCGGAGAGAAGCGTGCCAGCACGCGGCCGTCCTGCCCGACGAGGAACTTCTCGAAGTTCCAGGTGATGTCGCCGGGGAACTCGGCGCCCTCTCCCGCCAGCAGGCGATACAGCGGATGACGTCCCGGCCCGTTGACCTCCAGCTTGCTGCCCAGCGGGAAGCTGACGCCGTAGTTGAGGCTGCAGAACTCGCGGATCTCGTCCTCGCTGCCCGGCTCCTGGCCGGCGAACTGGTTGCAGGGCAGGCCGAGCACGGTGAAGCCCTTGTCGCGGTACTGCTGCTGGAGCTTTTCCAGCCCGGCGTATTGCGGTGTCAGCCCGCACTTGGAGGCTACGTTGACCACCAGAACCACTTGCCCCTTGTAGGGCGCCAGAGGCAGCTCCTGACCGTCGAGGGCGCGCAGGTTGAGGTCGTGGAATGCACTCATGACAAACTCCTGGATCGTCGCAAGGGGAACAACGCAGCGGGACAAAAAAGGCGCCCGTAGGCGCCTTTTCGGTTGATCAGAGCTTAGCAGCCCAATGGCGACAGAGCGTTGCCGCAAGTCGCCTGGCCGCTCGCCGATCAGTGGTGGTGACCACCTTCGCCATGGATGTGGCCGTGGGCGATCTCTTCGGCGTTGGCTTCACGCACGTTGACCACTTTCACGTCGAAGTTCAGGCGCTGGCCGGCCAGCGGGTGGTTGCCGTCCACGGTCACGTCGTCGCCGTCGATGTCGCGGATGGTGACGATCTGCATGCCGCCGTCCGGGCCGGAGGCGTGGAACTGCATGCCGACTTCCAGTTGATCGACGCCTTCGAACATGGCGCGGCTGAGGGTGGCGACCAGCTCGGCGCTGTATTCGCCGTAGGCTTCCTCGGGCTCGATGGCGACCTTGATCGCATCACCGGCCTGCTTGCCTTCCAGGGCCTTTTCCAGGCCGACGATGATGTTGCCGGAACCGTGCAGGTACACCAGCGGCGCGCCGCCAGCGGAGCTGTCGATGACCTCACCGGCGTCGTTGGTGAGCGTATAGTCGATGGAGACAGCCTTGTTGGCGGCGATCAGCATGGTGCGAGACCTTTTGGAGAAGATTGAAGAACGTGCAAGTCTAACTGCCAAGTCGGCCGATTGCGACCCGAAGGATGACGGACGGATCGTACGCTTGCTTGACTTCCGCCAGGATGACGACGGCCATTGGGTGGCAGTCTTGTCCTGCGGCCACACCCAGCACCTGCGCCACCAGCCGCCCTGGCAATCACGTGCCTGGGTGCTGGACCCGGCACAGCGCGAAGCACGGCGCGGCCAGCCTTTTTCCTGTGGCTGGTGCGCCCGTGGCGCGGCCCCCGAAACTACCAAGGAGCAATGATGCCCTCACGCAACATTCTGGTGATCAACTGTGGCAGCTCGTCGATCAAGTTCGCCCTGGTCAGCGAGGCCCATTCGCAATTCCCCCTGTTCGGCATCGCCGAGCGCCTGGGCAGCCGCGACGCCGAACTGCGCTGGCAGCGCGGCGGCGACAAGGACAGCCTGATGATTCCCAACGGGGACTACCGCGTCGCCCTCTCGCAGTTGCTCCCCCTGGTGCAGGCGGCCACCGGCGGCAAGCTGCACGGCATCGGCCACCGCGTGGTGCACGGCGGCGAACGCTTCACCTCGGCGCACCGCCTGGACCAGGAGGTGATCGCCGCGATCCGCGCCATCGCCCCCCTCGCCCCGCTGCACAACCCGGCGGCGCTGCAGGGCATCGAGGCGGCCATGAGCGTCTACCCGCAATTGCCCCAGGTGGCGGTGTTCGACACGTCCTTCCATCAAAGCCTGCCCGAGCACGCCTACCGCTACGCCGTGCCGGAGCACCTCTACCGCGACCACGGCGTGCGCCGCTACGGTTTCCATGGCACCAGCCACCGCTACGTCAGCCACCGCGCGGCGGAGATCGCCGGGCTGTCCATCGGCGACAGCAGCTGGCTCTCGGCGCACCTGGGCAACGGCTGCTCCACCTGCGCCATCGTCGACGGCCAGAGCCGCGACACCAGCATGGGCCTGACGCCCCTCGAAGGCCTGGCGATGGGCACCCGCAGCGGCGACATCGACCCCAACCTGCACAGCCACCTGGCCAGCACCCTGGGCTGGAGCCTCGAAGAGATCACCCGCGTGCTCAACAGCGAGAGCGGCCTCAAGGGGCTGTCCGGGCTCTCCAACGACATGCGTGCCCTGGAACAGGCCCGCGAGCAGGGCCACCCCGGCGCCACCCTGGCCATCGAGGTGTTCTGCTACCGCCTGGCCAAGAGCCTCGCGGCCATGAGCTGCGCCCTGCCCCAGCTGGACGGTCTGATCTTCACCGGCGGCATCGGCGAGAACTCGCCGCTGATCCGCAGCAAGACGGTGACGCACCTGAAGCTCTTCGACCTGGCCATCGACAAGGAAGCCAACGCCCGCTGCATCCGTGGCATCGCCGGCCCGATCCACAAATACGGTCATACGCGCATCCTCGTGGTCCCGACCAACGAGGAGCGGCAGATCGCCCTCGACACCCTCGCCCTGCTCAACTAAGGCGGCTCCATGCATACATTCTTCATCGCCCCCACCGGTTTCGGCGTCGGCCTCACCTCCATCAGCCTGGGCCTGGTGCGTGCCCTGGAACTGGCCGGCCTCAAGGTCGGCTTCTACAAACCCATCGCCCAGCCCCACCCGGGCGATCGCGGGCCCGAGCGCTCCAGCGAGCTGATCGCCCGCACCCACGGCCTCACCCCGCCCAAGGCGCTGGAGCTGTCCCAGGTCGAGCGCATGCTCGGCGACGGCCAGCTCGACGAGCTGCTGGAAGAGATCGTCAGCCGCTACCAGCAGGCCGCCGAGGGCAAGGACGTGGTGATAGTCGAGGGCATGGTGCCCACCCGCCACGCCAGCTACGCCGCACGGGTCAACTTCCACCTGGCCAAGAGCCTCGACGCCGAGGTGATCCTGGTTTCCGCGCCGGAGAACGAGACCATCACCGAGCTCTCCGACCGCATCGAGATCCAGGCCCAGCTGTTCGGCGGGCCGCGTGATCCGAAGGTGCTCGGGGTGATCCTCAACAAGGTGCGCGAGGCCGACTTCGCCGAGCAGATCCGCGAGAACTCCTCGCTCCTGCGCAGCGACGACTTCCGCCTGCTCGGCTGCATCCCCTGGGAAGACGAACTGAACGCCGCACGCACCCGCGATGTGGCCGACCTGCTCGGCGCCCGGGTGATCAACGCCGGCGACTACGACCAGCGCCGCGTGCAGACCATCGTCCTCTGCGCCCGCGCCGTGCCCAACACCGTGCCGCTGCTCAAGCCCGGCGTGCTGGTGGTGACCCCGGGGGACCGCGACGACATCATCCTCGCCGCCAGCCTCGCCGCCATGAACGGCGTGCCCCTGGCCGGCCTGTTGCTGTGCAGCGACTTCCCGCCGGACCCGCGCATCATGGAGCTGTGCCGTGGCGCCCTGCAGGGCGGCCTGCCGGTGCTGGCCGTGGCCACCGGCTCCTACGACACGGCCACCAACCTCAACCGCATGAACAAGGAAATCCCGGTGGACGACCGCGAGCGCGCCGAGAAGGTCACCGCCTTCGTCGCCCGCTTCCTCGACCAGGACTGGCTGCGCGACCGCTGCGGCACCCCGCGCGAGCTGCGCCTCTCGCCCCCGGCCTTCCGCCACCAGTTGGTCAAGCGCGCGCAGCTGGCCGACAAGCGCATCGTCCTGCCCGAGGGCGCCGAACCTCGCACCGTGCAGGCCGCCGCCATCTGCCAGGCCCGGGGCATCGCCCGTTGCGTGCTGCTGGCCAAGCCCGAGGACGTGCAGGCGGTCGCCGTCGCCCAGGGCATCGTCCTGCCCGAGGGGCTGGAGATCCTCGATCCCGACCTGATCCGCCCGCGCTACGTCGAGCCCATGGTCGAGCTGCGCCAGGGCAAGGGCCTCAACGCGCCCATGGCCGCCGCACAGCTGGAGGACAGCGTGGTGCTGGGCACCATGATGCTGGCCCTGGACGAGGTCGACGGCCTGGTCTCCGGCGCCGTGCACACCACCGCCAACACCATCCGCCCGGCCCTGCAGCTGATCAAGACCGCGCCCGGCTACAAGCTGGTGTCCTCGGTGTTCTTCATGCTCCTGCCGGAGCAGGTGGTGGTCTACGGCGACTGCGCGGTGAACCCCGACCCGAGCGCCGCCGAGCTGGCCGAGATCGCCCTGCAGAGCGCCGACTCGGCCGCGGCCTTCGGCATCGAGCCCAAGGTGGCGATGATCAGCTACTCCACCGGCGACTCCGGCAGCGGCGAGGAAGTGGAGAAGGTCCGCGAGGCAACACGCCTGGCCCGTGCCGCGCGCCCCGACCTGCTGATCGACGGCCCGCTGCAGTACGACGCCGCCGCCATCGACAGCGTCGGCCGGCAGAAGGCGCCCAACAGCCCGGTGGCCGGCCGCGCCACGGTGTTCGTGTTCCCCGACCTGAACACCGGCAACACCACCTACAAGGCGGTGCAGCGCAGCGCCCAGGTGATCAGCGTCGGGCCGATGCTGCAGGGCCTGCGCAAACCGGTGAACGACCTCTCCCGTGGCGCCCTGGTGGACGACATCGTCTACACCATCGCCCTGACCGCCATCCAGGCGGCGACCCGCGGCTGAGCACCGCGCCCGGCGGGTGGCCACGCTGCCCGACCGGGTGGTCACCCTTGCCGCTTGCAGTTCAGTGAACAGGCGTTAACCTGTGCCACCACTGGCCCCGCCGCGTGCGCGGCATCCCCTCAACAGGGCGGCAGAGACCGTCCAGGAACGAGGTCCCGACCTTCATGCTGAGCTTTCTTCCCGCCTTCGTTCGCGGCGTACTCGCCTCCCTGCTGCTGGCGCTCAACACCCTGTTCTGGTGCTGGCCGCTGTTCGCCGTCACCCTGCTCAAGCTGATCCTGCCGTTGCGCCCGGCGCGCCTGGCGCTGAACTGGGTGGTGAACTTCATCCACGAAGCCTGGGTGACCTGCAACAAGGGCTGGATGAACCTGGTGCGCGATACCCGCTGGAAGGTGGAGGGCCTCGACGGCCTCGACTACCAGCATTCCTACCTGGTCACCAGCAACCACCAGAGCTGGGTGGACATCCTGGTGTTGCAGTACGTGCTCAACCGCCGCATCCGCCCGCTGAAGTTCTTCCTCAAGCAGGAGTTGATCTGGGTCCCGGTGATCGGCCTGTGCTGGTGGGCGCTGGAATTCCCCTTCATGAAGCGCTACTCCAAGGCCTACCTGGCCAAGCACCCGGAGAAGAAGGGCAAGGACCTGGAAACCACACGGCGCACCTGCGACAAGTTCCGCGACAACCCGGTGGGCATCTTCAACTTCCTCGAAGGCACGCGCTTCACCGAGGGCAAGCACCGCGAACAGGCCTCGCCCTTCAAGTACCTGCTCAAGCCCAAGGCGGGCGGCATCGCCTTCGTCCTCGACGCCATGGGCGAACAGATGCAGGCGCTGCTCAACGTCACCATCCACTACCCGGAAGGCAACCCCAGCTTCTGGACGCTGATGGCCGGCGACATCCCCGAGGTGATCGTGCGCATCCAGGCGATGCCGATTCCCCAGGAATTCATCGGCCGCAGCTACGACCAGGACGAGGCCTACCGCAAGACCTTCCAGCTCTGGGTCAACCAGCTGTGGGAAACCAAGGACGCCGAGCTGGAGCAGCTGCACCGGCAGTTCCCGCCGAGCCGCTGAGGCGCGTCCCGGAATGAGAAAGCCCGCCGATCGGCGGGCTTTCTCGTCGTGGATACGTCTGTTCGATGGTCTCCGCGTTTGCGGGAGTGGCTGGCCATGCGGAGCATCCCGCAACGCCGTCATCCCCGCGCACGCGGGGCCCCACTAAAAGCCCCGCGCGGCGGACCGAGCCCGGCACCGTTGGGCCTCGCTGCGCTCGGCACCAACCTACGGTGTTCCCTTTCAGCCAGACAACACCTCATCCACCTGCAGCAGCGGGGCGATGTTGGTGTAGCGCGGGATGTCCTCGTTGATCGCCTGGCCGTTCTTGCGCAGCGTCGCCTGCAGGCTGTCGATGGACCTGATCCAGATGTTGGCCATGCACAGGAAGGCCGCGGCCGAGCCATCGCCGGAAGCGAGCCCCTTGCGCACTTCGACCCTGACCAGGTTGTCCCCCAGCATCTCGCTCACCATGGGGATGTGCGTCTTGAGGTAGTAGTCGAAATCGAAGGTGCCGCCCTCGTTGTTCGGATAGGCCACAAACAGGCAATACATGGGAAAACTCCTTGGGTTGGCCGGCTGCACGGGCGCGCCGTGGGGCAAGTGTAGGACGCTCCCTGAGGGACGCTTGCCATCATGGGGTCGTCGTCGCGGATGGGCATGTGAGCGGCGCCCGCGCCGGGCGCCGCCCCTCGGTTTCAGCCCTGCGGCTTGAGGCTCGCCCAGTCCACCTGCAGCGGGAAGTTCTCCGCCTTGGCCACCGGCAGCCCGGGGGAGACCAAAAAGCCCTGCATGATCGAGCAGCCATGGTCGATCAGCCAGTCGCGCTGTGCCAGGGTCTCCACCCCTTCGGCGATGACCTCCAGGCCCAGGTGGCTGCCCAGGTCGATGATGGTGCTGACCACGGCGGCATCGCGCGGCGACTCCAGCATGTTGGAGATGAACAGCCGGTCGATCTTCAGCGTGTCCAGCTCGAAGTGGCGCAGGTAGGCGAGCGACGAATAGCCCGTGCCGAAGTCGTCGATGGCGATGCGCACGCCCAGCTCGCGCAGCTGGCGCAACTGCTCGCGGGTGTTGTCCAGGTCCTGCATCAGCGCGCTCTCGGTGACCTCCACCTCGATCTGCGACGGCTTCAGCCCGTGCGTCGCCAGCACCTCGCGCAGGGCGTCCACCAGGGTCGGCATGCCGAACTGCACCGGGCTGAAGTTGATGCTGATCACCAGGTCCTCGCCGAAACGCTCGCGCCACTGGGTGCACTGGTTGACCCCCTGCTCGAGGATCCAGTCGCCCAGGCGGTTGATCAGCCGGGTCTCCTCCAGCAGCGGGATGAACACGTTCGGCGCGACCGTGCCGGCGACCCGGTGCTCCCAGCGCAGCAGCGCCTCGAAGCCGCGCAGGCGGCCGCTGTCGAGGTAGATCTGCGGCTGGTAGACGAGCACGAAATCATCCTGCTCGATGGCGTTGCGCAGGCTTTCCTCCAGCATCAGCCGCGAACGGGCGCGGCCATTCATCTCCGGGGAGAAGAAGCGGTACTGCTGGCGCCCGGCGCGCTTGGCCTCGTACATGGCGATGTCCGCGGCGCGCAGCAGGCCGTCCACTGTCTGCCCGCACTCGGGGAAGCAGGCGATGCCGACGCTGGCGCCGAGGGTGATGTCGATGCCGTCGATGCGGTAGCGCACCGAGACCAGCTCGATCAGCTTCTCGGCCACCCGCGCAGCGTCCTCCGGGTGCTCCAGGGAGTCGATCAGCGCGGTGAATTCGTCGCCCCCCATGCGCGCGAGGATGTCGTAGGGCCGCAGGCAGGTCTTGAGCTGCTCGGAGACGCGCCGCAGCACCTGGTCGCCGGCATCGTGGCCGAGGGAGTCGTTGATGCGCTTGAAGCCGTCGAGGTCCAGATAGAGCACCGCCATGCGCTTGCCACTGCGCTCGATGCGCGCCAGGGCGGCGTCCAGTGCCTGGTGGAAACCGCGCCGGTTGAGCAGGCCGGTGAGCGCGTCGGTGATGGCCTGGGATTCCAGCTGCGCGTGCAGCTGGCGCACGGTGGACATGTCCAGGCTGATCACCACCATCGAGCGCTGCGCCCGTGGCAGCGGCGCGCAGGACAGCGCCACCGGCAAGGTGCTGCCATTGAGGGTGTTGAGCACCGCGTCGTGCAGGCGATAGGGCTCGCCACGCTTCCAGTGGCGATAGAACTCGGAGAGGCGCCAGTCGCCGACGATCTCGGGGCTGGCGATCAACGAGAGGAAGCTGCCGCCCTCCAGGTCGGTGACCGAGCCCTGCAGCATCAGCGCCATGGCCGGGTTGGCGAAGTTGACGATACCGTCCTCGCCGACCACGAGGATGCCTTCGGCGGCGTTCTCCAGCACGGAGGCGTTGAAGGCGCGCGCGCTGTCCAGCTGCTGGGTCAGCTGCAGCAGGTCGCGGCGGTTGCGCTCGTGCTCCAGCAGGGACTGCACCTTGTGCCGCAGCACCTGCGGGTCGAAGGGCTTGAGGATGAAGTCCACCGCGCCGCTGGCGTAGCCGCGCAGCACGGCCTCCTGGGTGTGGGCGATGGCGGAGATGAAGATGATCGGGGTGTAGCGCGTGTGCGGGCTGCCGCGCATCAGCCGGGCGACCTCGAAGCCGTCCATCTTCGGCATCTGCACGTCGAGCAGCACCAGCCCCACCTGCTCCTCCAGCAGCACCTGCAGGGCCGCCTCGCCGGAATCGACGGTGCGCACGTCCCAGGTGGAGTCTTCCAGCACCGCTTCCATGGCGGCCAGGTTCTCGTGGCGGTCGTCGACCACCAGGAGGATGTTCTCGGGCCCCTTGAGCTTAGGCAGTGGCTGCGTCATTGCCGCCTCCGGATACGTCCAGCCAGCGATGGAGCAGGTCGATCAGTTCCTGGCGGCTCACTGGCTTGGCCAGGTAGTCGTCGGCGCCTGCGGTAATGCATTTTTCCCGGTCACCCTTCATCGCATGGGCCGTGAGCGCGATGATCGGGATGTTGCAGCCGTGCTCGTCCTTGAGCAGGCGGGTTGCGGTATATCCGTCCATGTTGGGCATCGCCATATCCATCAGAATCAGGTCGAAGGGTTCACGCTGGTAACACTCGATGGCCTCCAGGCCATCCCGCGCGGCGCTGACTTCGAGGCCGACCTCGTCCAGCAGCGCACTGAGCGCATAGATATTGCGTACGTCGTCATCCACCAGCAGCACCCGCAGGCCTTGCAGCGAAGTGCGCCCCGCGCTGCCCGGCGCCTCACCGGCCAGGGCACGCACGCTGCCGAGGAATCCCTGGACCGCCGAACCGAGCTCCTGGAGGTCGTCACCCGACTTGCGCACCACCACCGCCGAATAGCGGCGCAGGCGCTGCAGGCTCTGCAGGGTGACGTCCACCCCAGTGTTGATCACCACACGCGAGTCGGCCAGCGGACGCTGTCGATCGAGGCTGTCGAGCAGGTCGAAACCGTCCTGGTCGGGCAGGTTCAGGTCCACCACCAGCGCGGAGAAATGCCCGTCCGCATAGGCTTGGCGCGCCCCCTCGGCGCTGCTGGTGGCGGTCACGGAGAAGCCCAGCTCCTCCAGGTGGTCGCGGTAGTGATCACGTTCGATGGCGACGTCCTCCACCAGCAGCAGGCGATGTGGGTCCGGCGGCGCGCTGGCCTCCAGGTCGTCGAAGACCCGCTCCAGGTCCTCGCGTCCGATGGGTTTGACCAGGTAACGGGTGGAATCGTCCAACCAATCGGTCGGCTGCGGTACGCAGGAGATGATGTGCACCGGCGTGGTGCGGTGCAGAGGCTGGCTACGCAGGCGGCGGAAGATCTGCCAGCCGCTGACATCGGGCAGGAGGATGTCGAGGATCACCGCCGCGAAGCGCTCCTGCTGCAACAGGGTGACGGCCTGGCGACCGCTGCCGCAGAGCACCGTGGCGTAGCCGTGCCCCTGGGCGGCCTCGGCGATGACGCTGGCGAAGCCGTCGTCGTCCTCGACGATGAGCACCGCCGGCCCCTCGCCAGCGCGCACCGGCCCGTGCTCGCCGGGGGCGTCCTTCTCCACCTCGATGGCGACCGCCACCGGCAGCTCGACGATGAAGCTCGAGCCCTGCCCCGGCTGGCTGACGATGCGGATCTCGCCATCGAGTGCGAGCACCAGCTGGCGGGTGATGGCCAGGCCCAGGCCGGTGCCGCCGAAGCGCCGGCTGGTGGAACCGTCGATCTGCTGGAAAGCCTGGAAGATGCGTTCGTGCTGTTCGGGCGGGATGCCGATACCGGTGTCGCGCACCGTGAAGCGGATGATCTCGCGGCCATCGCCGTCCGTCCTGTCGACCAGGCCGATGCTGAGTTCGACCTCGCCCTGCTCGGTGAACTTGAGGGCGTTGGACAGCAGGTTGCGCAGGATCTGGTGCAGGCGCACCCGGTCGCTGTGGATGACCCGCGGCACGCCCGCCTCCACCTGGGTGATCAGGCGCAGGGCCTTGATCTCGGCCATCGGCCGCAGGCTGGCGTCCAGCTCCACCAGCATGTCCTGGACGTTGAGCGGCTCCAGCTTGAGCTGCATGCGCCCGGCCTCGACCTTGGCCAGGTCGAGCACGTCGTTGATCAGTTGCAGCAGGTCGCTGCCGGCGCGGTGGACGATATCGGCGTGGCGGGACTGTTTTTCGGTGAGGTTGCCGGCGGCGTTCTGGCGCAACTGGTCGCTGAGGATGAGGATGCTGTTGAGCGGCGTGCGCAGCTCGTGGGACATGTTGGCGAGGAACTCGGACTTGTAGCGGTTGGCCAGTATCAGTTGCTCCGCCTGGTCACGCAGGCGCTGCTCGGCGGCCTTGCGCTCGCTGATGTCGATGACCACCGCCTGCACCCAGGTCTCGCGGCCACTGCGGATCGGCGACAGGCCGACCTCCAGTGGGATCATGCGGCCGTCGCGGTGCTGGCCGAACAGCTCGCGGTTGTTGCCCATGCGGCGTGGCTCGGGATTGCGCTGGAAGCCTTCGCGCAGCCCTACGTGGGCCTCGCGCAGGGCCTCGGGCAGCAGGCGTTCGACGGTGGCACCGAGCAGCTCCTGGCGGCTGTAGCCGAACATGTGCTCGGCCTGGCGGTTGACCATGACGATGCTGCCGCGCAGGTCCACCAGGATGATGGCGTTGGGCGAGGCCTCCACCACCAGGCGGAAACGCTCCTCGGCGGTGCGGCGCGCCTGCAGGTCCACCAGGTTGATCAGGTAGCGCGTGCCGTCGCGCTGCTGCAGCGAGGTCAGGCTCAGGGCCACCAGCCCCTGGCTGCCATCGTCGCGCTGGGTGACGAACTCGGCGGCACCATCGCCATCGCCCTCTCCCCGCAGGCGCTCATCGTCGAGCGTCTCCAGGCGCGGCAGGAAGCGACGCACGCGCTGCCCGGACAGCAGCTCCGACTCGCAGCCGAGCAGTTCGCCGGCGCTGCGGTTGGCCATTTCGATGCGCCCCTGCATGTCGCACAGCAGGGTCGCCACCGGCAGGCGCTCCACCAGGATGCGCAAGCGCTCCTCCCGCTCGCGCAGGAGTCCCGACGCCTGGTCGCTGGCGCTCAGCTCACGCTCGCGCAGGTAGAGATAGCCCCCCACCAGCAGGGACAGCAGCATCACGGCGGCGAGCCCTGTCCACAGGCTGTAGCTGAGCCGGCCGTCGACCAGCAGCGCCTCGTATTCGGGGGTGCTGCTCAGGGTCATCATCCAGGTGCGGCCGAACAACCGGAGCTGGCGCCGTTCCTCGAAACGCGGTGGCGGGCCGCGGTCGTCGGCCGCCGCGAGCAGGGGAACCTGGGCCTCGAGGTCGCTGAGGCCGACGCGATACAGGCGTCCCCGGCTCCCGAGGATGCCTTCCATCAGGTCGTGCAGGCGGAAGGCACCGGCCACCGCGCCGATGAAGGCTTCACGCCGCTCCTCGACCGTGGTGGCCGGCGCATCGGGACGGTACACCGGCATGTAGAGCAATACGCCGCTCTGCTGGTCCTGTTCGGTTTCCTGCTTCAGCCGCAGCGGGCCGCTGAGGCGCGCCTCGCCACTCTCCCGGGCCGACTGGATGGCCTGGGCACGCACCGGCTCGCTGAGCATGTCGAAGCCCAGGGTGCGGCGGTTGCGCCAGTCCAGCGGGCTGGTGTAGTCGACGATCAGGTACTCCTCGCGCGGGCCGGGCGGGAAGACGCGGAAGTCGCGGCGGCCATCGGCCTGGGTGGAGCCGACGTAGTCATTGAGCTCGTCGCGCCTGAGGAAGCGACTCCAGGCCAGGGCCTGGATGCCGGGGTAGCGGTCCTGGAGGTGCAGCTGGTCGGCCGCCTTGGCCCACTCGTCCGGTTGGACGTCGGAGCTGCCCACCAGCAGGCCGGACATCCCCCGCAGCACCATTTCGTAGGCGCTCATGCGGGTCGCGAGGCGCTCGGCGATCTCTTCGCTTTCCAGGCTGAAACGCCGCTGGTACTCCGCCTGGTGGCTGCTTTCGAGGGACAGCCATTGCCACAGCACCAGGCCCCCGAGCCCCACCAGCAACGCCAGGGCCACAGCCAGGGGCAGCCAGGGTTTCCTCGCGGCGGTGCCGGTTCGCTCGTCCATGCATGCTCCTGTCCGTTCCTTCTCCGGAGGCGCACTTTTCCAGAGCCTCCGACCGGCCAAACGGGGCGCGTGAGGCGCCCTGTTTCGGCAGTCTAGTCAGGAATCTGCAGCATGGCCTTGCGCCAGCAGGGATACGACGGACGGCAAGAAACGACAAGGCCCCCGAACGGGGGCCCTGCACGCGAGCGGTGGATCAGTAGCCCTGTTGCTGGGGCACCTGGGCGTTGGGCAGCGGGGTCAGCTTGATTTCCACGCGGCGGTTCTGCGAACGGCCGGCCTCGGTGGCGTTGCTCGCCACCGGCTGGTCCGGTCCCATGCCGCGCGAGCTCAGCCGCGCACCGTTGACGCCCTGGGCCATCAGGTAGTTGGCCACACTCTGCGCGCGCAACTGCGAGAGGTTGACGTTGTACTGGTGGCTACCGGTGCTGTCGGTGTGGCCGACGATCTCGATGCTGTTCTGGTCGTACTGCTTGAAGGAGTTGGCCAGGTTGTTCAGCGGGGTATAGAAGTTGCTGGCGATGTCCGCCGAGTTGGTGGCGAAGGTGATGTTGCCGGGCATCACCAGGTTGATGTTGTCGCCCTGGCGCTGCACCTGCACGCCGGTGCCTTCCATGCTGCGGCGCAGCTCCGCTTCCTGCCGGTCGACATAGTAGCCGTAGCCCGCACCGGCGGCGCCGGCCACGGCCGCACCGATCAGCGCACCCTTGCCACGCTTGTCATGGTTGATCGCGGCGCCGGCGACGGCGCCGGCCAACGCGCCCAGGCCGCCGTAGGTGGCTGTCTTGCTCATGCCCTGACGGGGCGCCTGGCTCTGGTTCTCGTAGGGGTTCTGCGAAGCACAGCCTGACAGCAAGGCGACGGCGGTAGCGGCGATGATCAGGCGACGCGTGGTGAACATGGACTTTCTACTCCTGAATGCTCGTCAGTCCCGGTGGACTGACGAGGATTAGAGCATGGCCCATTGTGGAAATTCCGTGGCCTCAGGCACGGATGAACGGGTTTTCGCGCATCTCGTCGCCCAGGCGGGTATCGGGGCCATGGCCGGTGACCACCGTGGCCTCCTCGTCCAGGCTGTACAGCCGCTGGCGGATGGAACGTTCGATGGTGGCGTAGTCGCCGCCCCACAGGTCGGTGCGGCCGATGCCACGGCGGAACAGGGTGTCGCCGGCGATCAGCAGGCGCGCCTCGGGGAACCAGAAGCTCATCGAGCCCGGCGTGTGCCCGGGGGTGTGCAGGGCGACGCCGCAGCCGCAGGCCAGCTCCTCGTCGTCGGCCAGCCACTGGTCGGGGGCCGGCACCGGCTTGTAGGGGACGCCGAACATGCGGCACTGCATCTCCAGGTTGTCCCAGAGGAACTGGTCTTCCTTGTGCAGGTGCAGGGTGGCGCCGGTGGCCTTCTTCAGCTCGCCGGAGGCGAGGAAGTGATCCAGGTGCGCGTGGGTGTGGATGATGCTGACCAGCTTCAGGCCGTGGGCCTCCAGCCGCGCGATGATCTGCTCGTGGTTGCCGCCCGGGTCGACCACGATGGCCTTCTTGCTGATGGGGTCGCCGATCATAATCCGCATGTAGCAGCGTTGACACCAATATCCGCATGTATGACGATGTGGACAGAACCGACTGGCACGAATGGCACTCATGTCGCGCAATCAGAAAAAGAGAAAAACCGGGCAAGACCGTTATGACTCAAAAGCACGGCGCGTTCTTATCCCTCAGTTTCGTTTGTTAAAAGTTCAATTTCTCGAATCCCATGCTGAGGCAGCTCCTCTTGGCCGGCATCTGCTTGATTATAAAATTTCAGAGAATGATGACGGATACTACCCAAACTTCCCAGTAATTATTCAAGGCAATGGTGAACCCTGGAGAATAGCGAACCTCTACTTAACCACTAAACTTCAGCGCGAAAGTGGCTATGAGTCTAGAACTTTCAGAAGCATTGCAGACCACCTTCTCGACTACCTACGCTTTCTAGAAGATGAAAACCTGGACTACCTTCACCTCCCCAAGAATAATCGCCTGAAAGTCACCTTCCGCTACAAGAAGCACCTAATAGAATTGCGCGACAACAGCGAGCTATCTTCAAGCACAGCGAGCGCTCGAATAAATGCGGTAGTGAATTTTTACCGTGGAATAATAGATTGGGGCCTGATCAACGAAGAGGAACTTGAAAATGAACCTTTTGAGGAGATCCTTAAGCAAATTAGCATAACCTCTAAATTTGGCACAGAAAATACAGTAAAAATTAAATCTCACAACCTCGCCATCAAAACATCGAAGGGGCAGATTCAGTCCGAGTACATCAATGATGGAGGACTATTGCGCCCGCTCACTGTGACCGATCAAGTGATCGTGTTAGAAGCACTGCTAAAGTCGTCTCGTGAGTATCAGCTAATGTTTTATTTCGCTCTATTCACAGGCGCCCGTATTCAGACTGTAGGAACCTTACGAGTCAAGCACCTTCACGGAAAGCTCGATGGAAATGGGTATCTGCGACTTCCAATCGGAGCTGGAACGCTCATTGACACTAAGCGCGGAAGACAAATGACGCTGCTTGTGCCGGGCTGGCTCGTGAAAGATATGTTGATTTATAGCCGTAGCGCCGAAGCCATAAAGCGGCGCAAGCGTTCATTTTACAACGACACAGAAGATAATTATTTATTCCTGAGTAAAAACGGCACCCCTTATTACACCAGCAAAAAGGAGTTGTTTGACAGGCGCGACACAAGCGTAAGCAGGAATACACATATCAAAGATCGCGCACAGCAGATGTCAATTCAAGATGGTGCTGCTCTGCGCCAGCATATCCGAGAAATACTATCTCCGCGAATACACATTGATAACCCTGACTTCCAAGATTTCTCATTCCATGATCTGCGTGCCACATTTGGCATGAATTTGCTGGAAAGCCAGTTACAGCAAATTGGAGATAAATCCGTTACTACTGCATTGGACTATGTGCAGCAACGCATGGGCCACCGAGACAAGACAACGACATTGCAGTACCTAAACTATAAGTCTCGCCTGGAGTGGAAGACCCACATCCAAAACGAGTTTGAAACAAAACTGTTCGCCCACATTAACAGCCCGTCCTCTTGAAAGCGCCAATGGACCAGAACTTTACGTGTCGCCCTATCGTAATAGTTGATCATAACGATTGCGATTTCGAAGTACTTCATCCCCAATCGATTATTATCGCCGGCGACAATATTGCAACCAATGGCAAACGCTATCTTGACTTCGGCTCACTATGTTATGTGCGCCGCAAAGATCGAGCAAGCAAAAATAGATATAGCAACTATGACGGCGTCAAAGTTGATCAGACCTCGCTAGACATTAATCGCCTCTCCGTCGTGAGCAAGATTATAGAGCTTGCCAGATTCAAACAAAGCTTCGCATCGGCAATTGGATTACATGCAACCTCAAAATGCTTTTTTGACTGGATGGATGCGCAAAAACAAAAATACTCCATTAATCAAGCTGAATCCATTAATGAAGCCTATATCGAATATACTCAACATTTACTTCATAGGGTGAACACCTCCTCCATCAGAGGTGGGGCTATTAAATTAGCCACGGCATCAAAGCTTCAAGTTGCCGCGCGTTCAGTGGTCACCTTCGCGACTGGCATGCACGACAAAGAGGTTATGGCGCTAGCCACCATTCTTCCTCAGGTACATGGTCAGGACCATGTCAATTTGAAGCAGCCTAGCGCAGATATCCAGGCCAGGACATTTGCAACGCTGGTTAACTTTGTGGAAGAAGCTCATCGCATATTAGTAAATGGCGGTGATTTTCCGATGCGCCTAGTTTCACCAGGCAGCGAACCTTACTATCTATACAGCCTACATCAAGGATCAGAAAAGACCAATAACGCAAAATTCAGCGTTCTTCGCCTGCTCGATGAGACCCCGCAATTTCCAACATGGGAAGAAGTGCAAAATCACTATAATATTTCTGGACCAAGGTGGAAAAACTTTCATCAACAATCAAACTATGAAAGTTTAAAAAGAAGACATGTAGAAAGTATTACAGATCTAAGATCCGATCTGAGGTTGCAGATAGCGAACCATGCTATGACTGCCGGAATGCTAGCATTCATTGCTGCAACAGGCTGCAATCTAAGTGTTGCACAGAACCTTGATGTTAATAATTCGGAAATCGTACCAAGCACACAAGGTCAAAGATTTTACGGCACCAAGCCTAGAGCGGACGGAAAATCAGTCACCCCGGAATTCGGGGCGCGATTCATCCCAATATTCGAGAAGATTCTTGAGTTGCGGAAATGGATTTTAAATGGCAAAGCATGCCACCTTGTGTTCCCAATTTCACCCAAAAGAACGGACACCATTGGTTATATAGGAACTAGCGCTTTCCAGACACTTAGAGCAGTATTTAAAAAATACCACCCCAACATTACTTGGGTGCCAGCCGTCCAGTGGAGAAAAAATTTAAGTTACCAATACATTAGCAGTAGCGGTGGCGATACTGCCTTGACGGCAGAAAAACTGGGTAATACCGAGAAAACCTTGCGGAAGAATTACTCCAGACCAGCACTTGAAGATTTTGCCAGTCAAATGGCCGAACTCTTTGAAGCAATTCACTTGGCGGCAGTAGCCCGCACACGCAATTTAGATCTTATTCCCGTGCATATTACGGCTGAAAAACGACTTGATGCGGTTACGGGCATTGGCAGTTGTGAGAAAGGGTCTGCGACTGAGCCGCGGCGGGCCCCTGGCTTCACAGATCAGGCGCCACAGCCATCTTGCCGTGACCCCGAAACATGCTTGTTTTGTGATTTCTACGCAGTCCATGCAGATGAAGAAGATATACGCCGATTAATATCGCTGCGCTATCTCGTTCAAACTGCGAAATCTCAGCTTGACCATGAACATTGGGAAAATAAATTTGGCCCGACCATTCATCGGATCGAAGAAATCTTAACAGCCATTAATGACACAGACACGACTTTAGAAGAAACCATCAGCCGCGTACGCAATGAAGTCGAATCTGGATTACTTGACCCTTTTTGGGCAATACACTTTGACACATTGGTTTATGTAGGAGCGGTCACTTGAACATCATTTCTAACCTCACGTTCAGCGAAGGGGAAGAAAACCGACTCCCGGACAGCTATACCCATCTCTCATCTTATCTTTCTCCCGATGATGATTTTGTGGTGTCGCGCGGACTAGATGGCTCAGTTGTTTCGCGCTTTAGCCACGACACCT
This sequence comes from Pseudomonas sp. 57B-090624, assembly GCF_003234055.1. Taxonomy (NCBI): domain Bacteria; kingdom Pseudomonadati; phylum Pseudomonadota; class Gammaproteobacteria; order Pseudomonadales; family Pseudomonadaceae; genus Pseudomonas; species Pseudomonas sp. 57B-090624. The sequence continues at coordinate 30,570 of NZ_QKRU01000007.1, read as the reverse complement.
GGGATGTCCGCATGTATGACGCCAAAAATAAATGCGTCTATAACTTTTCATCATGGTGCCCATCACCAACCAGTGATCTGGCGCAAAGCATTAAGCGCGAATTGAAGATAATGCAACTTGCGCGCCTTTATCTGGCTGGAAAGCCTCGAAAAGTTAACTCCGTCAGGATGATGTACCCGCGAAAGCTGGCAAAACTCGCATTTAACAACAAAGCATCCCTCACCGAACTATTCAACAATTCCGCACATCACGCCTCTATCTTATCAAGCTTCTCCACGCTTTCGCCTGCTACAATGAAGTTAATGCTGGCTGTAATAAGAGAGTTATTTGAAATACGAGCCAAGCATCCAGATTTCGAAATTGCCCCGGCCAACTACGGGCTCATAACTTGCCTGGAGGAAATCTACAACAAATTCCCCAAGGCAAAATTAGATGAACCACAACAAACCAAGCTTATTCCCTCAAGAATATATGGAGAGCTTATTTGCGCCTTAGGCACCATGCTAGATATTTTCAATTGTCATTCCGCCAGAATATGCTCATTATATGAGCAGCGTATTGGCAATCCGCAATATGGAGTTCCGCAAGCACATCACAATAGAAGCAAGGAAACTATTCCCTGGTCAGACGCAATAAGCCAGCATGGACTTACATCGCTATTAGAACAGTTATCCATCACAAATTGGCGACTACTAAACTTCTATCTTGGAAAGATACAAGCCGCCGCCAAATATTGGATTCATTTATTTTCTGGCATGCGAGACAACGAAGCAAACTTTTTACCTGCCGATTCTTACACGTCAATTGATACAGGCGATGTCTCCTTCCAGATTTTGCAGGGTTACACGTCAAAGTTCTCCGCTCAAAACCACACCGCAACTTTTTGGGTTACGCACAATATTGTAGAAAAAGGTATCAATGCAGCCAGTGCTGTCGGCAGAATAGCAGCATTAAAATGTGGATGGGACGACACGAATAAAAGGCAGTTTCCTCTTTTCCCAGGAAAAGTTGCTAGAAAGGAAGGCAGCGGATCCGCAAATAAACACACCTGGCACTTTGAGTGTGCTCCAACAGCCGGAAGTATCCCTGATTCAACCCAACGTGAACTGCTTGCAGGCATTCCTGCCCTATGTGTACGGGAGGAAGATATTTGCGAATTAGAGAGGTTCGACGGGTTCCGCAACTGGCGCGACGATCCTACTATAAAAATTGGCGAGCCGTGGCCACTAGCAACTCACCAATGCCGTCGCTCGCTTGCAGTTTACGGAGCTCGCTCAGGTCTGCTTTCACTCGGAGCAAGTGCGCTGCAATTTAAACAACTAACAGAAGCAATGGCCTCGTATTATCGAAAAGACAGCATCTTTGCTGTTAATTTTCTCAATACGGATGATGCACAGAACTGGATGGATGAACTGGAGCACGAGCGCAGGGTAGCTCAGTTTATTCAATATGAGGCAGATGTGATAAATACCACTAATCGCCTGTGGGGTGGAGAGGGAAATCGCATCCAAGTAGCGCGCGATAAAGGCCAGCCTTTGGTTATTACTACAGATAGATTATTGACTCAAAGAAAATTTTTGAAAGGTGAAATGGTCTATAAGACCGGCCCAACTGGCGGCTGTACTAACACGGATCATTGCGACAAAATCGCGTTCACTAGCATTTTTGCGTGCCTCGATTGCGATAAATCAATTCTTGATGATAACCGCAGCCTGAAGAGTATCAAGCGCGGCGTGAATAACCTGAAACGCGAGCAGGCCCTGTTTAATCCAAAGAATCCGCAGTTCAAGCAACTTGAATCAGAAATCAACGCGCTGTACGAAAAGCTCGAAAAGCGTGGACTTCGTGAAAAAATGGAGGCGATGGGATGAGTGCTCTCGAAGATTACCGCGCCGCGCTACAGCGGCTAATCGCGGACAAAACGTTCAATGTTCCCAAGGGTTCTGCGATAAATAAGGATACGGTCGCTCTGGAGGCAGGTCGAAAGCGAGGTTCGATCAAAAAGAGCCGAGAGGAACATGCACAACTTATTGCCGAGATAGAGGCTGCTGCTGCCGCTCAGAATGAGCAAGCTAAGCCGACCCCTACTCAAGAAGTCGAGAAGCATAAAGCTCTTAAAAAGGCTGCTCAGGTCAAACTTGGAAGTCTAAAAGAGGATTACGAATTGGCCCTTACCAAGATCGTTTCGCTGGAGCACGAGAACCATATTCTTAAGGGGCAAATCCAGGAGCTTACCGAGGAAATTCGGAGGAACAATAAAATCGTTAGAATTACCGAAGCAAAAAACGCTCGTAAACTACATCCTAGTAAAGAATCCTAAGGAAGGTCTGAAGTAGCTGGGTATTTCGCGTCAACTTCAGCCCTTGCCGATTTTGAAAGCGGGCAATCGTGTTGCCGCTGACCGAAAACTGACCCAGTAGGGGCTGTTCTGCCGACTGAAAACTGACCCAGGTGTTCAACTGCTTCTGCTCAATTTTTGAGCAGGAGAACACAGGGTGATCAGTATGGAAATGATGGGCAAAATCCGCCGGATGTATTTCCGCGACAAGCTGTCGCTGCATGAGATAGCCAAGCGCACCGGGTTGGCGCGCAACACGATTCGCAAGTGGGTCAGAGCACCTGAGGCCAAGCCGCCGGTCTACCAACGCCGCGCGATCTTCAACAAACTCAGCCCTTTTCACGCCACGCTGGAGCAGGCGCTAAAAGCCGATTCGCTGCGGCCCAAGCAACAGCGGCGCAGTGCCAAGGCGCTGTTGGCGCAAATCAAAGCCGAAGGTTATGACGGTGGCTACAGCCAGCTCACCGCGTTTATCCGTGCCTGGCGAGGGGGACAGGGCAAGGCGTCGCAGGCCTTTGTGCCGCTGACCTTTGCTCTTGGCGAGGCGTTTCAGTTTGACTGGAGCGAGGAAGGCTTGCTGGTCGGCGGCATTTACCGGCGTATGCAGGTGGCACATCTGAAGCTGTGTGCCAGCCGTGCGTTCTGGCTTGTGGCGTATCCGAGCCAGGGCCATGAGATGTTATTTGACGCCCATACACGCTCGTTCGGCTCCTTGGGCGGCGTGCCGCGCCGGGGCATCTACGACAACATGAAGACCGCCGTCGACAAGGTCAATAAGGGCAAAGGCCGGGCGGTGAATGCGCGCTTTGCGGTGATGTGCGCGCATTACCTGTTCGATCCGGACTTCTGCAACGTCGCCGCTGGTTGGGAAAAGGGCATCGTTGAAAAGAACGTGCAAGACAGCCGCAGGCGTATCTGGCTAGACGCCCAGGACTGCCAGTTTCACTCCTTCGAGGAACTCAATGCCTGGCTGGGCCAGCGCTGCCGCGCGCTTTGGAACGAGCTGACGCACCCTCAATACAGCGGGCTGAGTGTGGCCGAAGTGCTGGAGTTGGAGCGCGCTGAACTGATGCCTGTGCCAGCGCCATTCGACGGTTACGTCGAGCGGCCTGCGCGGGTCTCCAGCACCTGCCTGGTCAGCGTCGGGCGCAACCGCTACTCGGTGCCGTGTGAGTATGCGGGTAAGTGGGTCAGCAGCCGTTTGTATCCGACGCGAATCGAGGTGGTGGCTGACGACGCGCTGATCGCCAGCCATGTCCGCTTGCTGGATCGCGACCAGGTCAGCTATGACTGGCAGCACTACCTCCCGCTGATCGAACGCAAGCCCGGTGCGCTGCGCAACGGCGCGCCCTTTGCTGATCTGCCGGCGCCGCTGCGTCAGCTTAAGCACGGTCTGGGGCGTCATGCCGGCGGTGACCGGATCATGGCGCAAGTTCTGGCTGCCGTACCGGTCGCCGGGCTCGATGCGGTGCTGGTGGCTGTTGAGCTGGTACTGGAAAGCGGCAGCCTGAGCGCCGAACACATCCTCAATGTCGTGGCGCGCCTGGCCGCGACCGAACCACCACCCAGCGTCGAAACCCACTTGTCGCTCAAGGAAGCCCCCGTCGCTAACACGGCGCGCTACGACCGCCTGCGTGGCCAGACCGAGGAGATCGGTCATGCGTGATTTGATGGCGGAACTCAAGGAGCTGCGCCTGCACGGCATGGCCACGGCCTGGGCGGAGTTGACTGCGCAGGGTGAGTCGAACACAGCCTCGTCCAAGTGGCTGCTCGAACACCTGCTGGAACAAGAGCACACAGATCGCGCCATGCGCTCGGTGAGCCACCAGATGAACATGGCCAAGCTGCCGATGCACCGCGACCTGGCCGGCTTCGACTTCAGCGCCTCCAGCGCAGACGCTCGTTTGATCAGCGAACTGGCCAGTCTGGCCTTTACCGACACCGCGCAGAACGTGGTGCTGATCGGTGGGCCTGGCACCGGTAAAACCCACCTGGCCACTGCGCTGGCCGTGTCCGGCATCACCCGGCACGGCAAGCGCGTGCGCTTCTACTCCACGGTCGATCTGGTCAATCTGCTGGAGCGCGAAAAGCACGACGGCAAAGCCGGGCGGATCGCCCAAGCTCTGCTGCGCATGGATCTGGTCATCCTCGACGAACTGGGTTATCTGCCCTTCAGCCAGGCCGGCGGTGCGTTGCTGTTTCACCTGCTGTCCAAGCTGTACGAACACACCAGCGTGGTGATCACCACCAACCTGAGCTTCGCCGAATGGTCGAGCGTGTTCGGCGACGCCAAGATGACCACCGCCCTGCTGGATCGGCTGACCCACCACTGCCACATCGTCGAAACCGGTAACGAGTCCTATCGCCTGCAACACAGTAGCTTGGCGGCCCAGGCCAAGATCAAATCACGGGAGCGAAAGCGTAAGGGCGGCCAGGAACCGGAGGACGATGAGCCGTTCTGATTTCATGGCGACGACGGCCTGCTACATGGCTGCGTGTGGCAGGTCTTAAACAACTGAACTGGGCTAGCGAAGGAGTGGGGGCAACAGCAGCTGCGCTGGTAGACTTATCCACAGTTGCTGGTAACAAAATCAGCAATCCGCCCTGGGTCAAATTTCAATCGGCAGGGTGGGTCAATTTTCCATCAGCGCCAACACACTAAGCAACCATCAGAAAATTTTGACTGTACGCCAAAAAATTCGCATCTACCAGCATCTAAACAGGCGTTGTTGATTATCATAAAACACTGACACTGTATTATATAATCGTGCTTTTGTGTTATTTTTTTAATATTTACTGATTACGTACTTGCTTAACCACTCAGTTGCGCTAGAACTAATAGACGCGAAATTTAAATCTCTAATTTTCCAACACTTAGTAAAACCTCGTTTGCCATCCCACTACCATTGTAGGAGCAAATCAGGAGACATAAAAAATTAGCGGTAGCGTGCCCAATGTCATCAACCTAAGCTGCAGCCCTGCCCAAGGCAAGCCCCCCGAAGCAGCCAGCCGCCATGGCCGTCGGGCGATGACCAGGCCTCTGCCGCTCAATCAGGCGGTCTAGCTGGGCTGGCGGTGATGTGATCATCGTCTGTTCCGGCTGTCTAGGCGAGATTTCTCGTTCTCCGGACGAGCCTATGCCGACCGCTTGTGGCCAGCTTTTTTGCACGGAGGTTGGGCGGTGGTGTTTCTTCAGCGCGTCGGTTTGTAGCCCTCACAACCTCGGCTGGCTGCGCGTTTGCGTTGGCGCGCAAAGCTACGGCCTGAGCGTACGGCACTGAGGCTTTTAGCCATCAAGGCCAGCACATTGCTCAGCCCCTGAGCACAGTGCCGCACCAGCAGCTCGACCAGGGTATTTTTGAGCCGTGACACGCCTTGGGTGAAGTTGACTTTCCATCGCAGCTTGCGACCTTTGTGGCGCTGTTCGATGACCGGCTGTAGCAGGTGCTGCATCAACAGCGCCAGGTTCTTCAACAGTTGAGCGGCATGAAAGTCCTGCTTTACAGCGGTCACGCTGCGGCCGCTGAAGTTGTCCAGCGTCAGGGTTTGTTTGAGGCGACGGAAATCGGTTTCGATGCCCCAGCGGCGGTGGTAAAGCTCGGCAAACACCTCAGCGGGAAAGGCTTCTCGATCCAGCAGCGAGGTCAGCAATACTTCGCTTTCGCCGTTGGCCAACTCGACCCGGATCAGTCTCAGCTCGATCTGGCTGGCAGGATCAACGCCAGCCTCGGAGCAGAACAGACGTGCTTCAGGATGGTTGGCCACGAAAAGCTGTGTGTCTTCAACTTGGCCAGAGTGTAGAAACGCTTTGACCTGGGCGTTATAGCCACAGGGCAGGCGCATCAGAAAGTGCCGCTGTTGCTGCGCGAACAGCGCGAATAACCAGTGCCCAGGGTAACCACGGTCAAACAGCGTCAGGCTGTCAGCCGGCAGGTGCTCAAGGTGCAGATGGGCACAGTCGCGCTCGCCGACGGTCAGGGGCACGATCAGGCTATGCAAGGTTTGACCGTCAGCGACTTCGTAGAGTGTGGACAAGCGAGCCATGGGAAAGCCAGAGTGACTGCCAAAGAAGGTCGCCATGGTCGACTCCAGGGGTAAATGCACGGTCGAGCCATCCACCGCGAGCACCCTCAGCCCACGCCACTTCTGACGCAGCCCGAAGCAGTCAATTTGTTGCTGCAGGAGGCGATTGAGACTTTCAAATACCTCGGGGTTGAGCTTTTTGCGCGCTTTGCAGAAGGCCTGCGCAGTGACCATTTGCGTCTCAGTCGACGCCTGATTGAGTACGCGATAGAACTGATCGAGTTCGGTTTGCAGGGCCGTGCGCGGCTGATTGAGCAGGAACAGGACGAGGTTCTTGAAGGTGAGCTGGCGTCGGCGGGTAAAGTCTTGAGGATTCTGGCGGTGGGCGGCGATGAAGGCGGGACAATCGAGCGGGCTGGTTATTTTTTGTACAATTTTCAAGCCAGGGTTTGGCTGGCGGTGTCAAGCGATGCGGTATAGGTAGTCAAAAGGGCTTCTCCCATGCACTGATTTGAGCGCTAATTATATGATATTTATGGATAATTTCCAAAGTTGATGACATTGGTAGCGTGCCTGGCCCTCTAGATAAGTATTGGAGACTGTAATGAAGTTTGAAAAGTCACAGACAGCAATCGACCACCTGACTCCCGAGCAACACCGAATTACCCAGGAGGCGGGCACCGAAAGGCCCTTCACGGGCGAGTACAACGACAACAAGGAGCCTGGCATCTACGTCGACATAGTGTCGGGAGAGCCACTGTTCGCTTCGACGGACAAGTTCGATTCGGGTACTGGCTGGCCCAGCTTCACCAAGCCGATCGTTTCGGCAAACGTGAACGAGGTGCGGGACAGCGCACACGGCATGGTCCGGACGGAGGTCAGGTCAGTACACGCAGACAGTCATCTCGGCCATGTGTTCCCCGATGGTCCTTCCGACCGCGGCGGTCTGCGGTACTGCATCAACTCAGCGTCCCTTCGCTTCATCCCGCGCGACGAGATGGAGTCCGAGGGATACGGTGAATATCTCGATCAAGTAGAGGAGGCTTAACATGCATCAGCGCGCTGTTCTCGCAGGAGGATGTTTCTGGGGCATGCAGGATCTGATCCGCAAGCGGCCCGGCATCATCTCGACCCGTGTGGGTTACACGGGCGGCGATATTCCGAACGCCACGTATCGTAATCACGGCACGCATGCCGAGGGGATCGAGATTGTCTTCGACCCGACAGTGACGAGCTACCGGAACATCCTGGAATTCTTCTTCCAGATCCACGATCCGACGACGCTGAACCGCCAGGGCAATGATCGTGGGCTCTCCTACCGGTCGGGCATCTATTATGTCGACGAGGAGCAGAAGCGCGTCGCCGAGGATACGATCGCCGATGTGGATGCCTCGGGGCTGTGGGATGGCAAAGTGGTGACCGAGGTCCAGCCGGTCGGCGAGTTCTGGGAGGCCGAGCCCGATCACCAGGATTATCTGGAGAAGCGCCCGGGCGGCTACACCTGCCACTTCGTCCGTCCCGGCTGGGTGCTTCCGAAGCGCCAAAAGGTTGACGACGTACAGCCAGCGGCCGGGACCGCGGCGGAATAGGCTTCACTGCCGTTGCCACTGCGCCGATCCGGTCCGCAATCTTCGTGACCGCGTCGTTCAGCGACGCGGTCATCGAACCCTACTTCAGAGTGACGGCTCGTTCCAGTCAGTCGCCATCGCAACACCAGGATCGCAGATTTATGCCAGACCTCTCGTCCTTTCCGATCACGCAGCGCTGGCCGGCATCTCATCCCGATCGCCTGCAACTCTACGCAGCCCCTACGCCCAATGGCGTCAAGGTCTCGATCATGCTTGAGGAGACTGGCCTGGCGTACGAGCCCCACCTGATCGACATCTCGAACAACGAGTCGAAGGATCCGGCGTTCGTGTCGCTGAACCCGAACGGACGCATACCGGCGATCATCGATCCGGCTGGCCCTGACGGTAGACCCATCGCCTTATGGGAATCCGGTGCGATCCTCCTCTATCTGGCCGACAAGACGGGTCAGTTCATCTCCACCGAACCAGGCCAGCGTTACGAGACCCTAGCGTGGGTGTTCTTTCAGATGTCGGCCATCGGGCCGATGTTCGGTCAGCTCGGCTTCTTCCTGCGATTTGGCGGCAAGGACTATGAGGACAAGCGGCCGCAACAGCGCTTTATCGACGAATCCACGCGTCTGCTGGGGATTCTGGATCGCCGGCTGGAAGGCCGCGACTGGATCGTCGACGACTATTCGATCGCGGACATCGCGACGCTCGGCTGGGTGAATGCGCTGGTGGAATTCTACGCTGCGGGTGACATCCTTGGCCTCAGCAGCTTTTCGAACGTCCGCGCATGGCTTGGACGCGGGCTGGCTCGACCGGCCGTCCAGCGTGGCCTCCACATTCCCGCGAGGCCAGCATGAGCATCATCGCCGCCTATTATTACAACGAAGGCAAGCGAGTTCGCGAAATCGCGCTCGATGAGCACGTCAAGTTGGGCGAGAGTCGCTCGGGCTTCTGCTGGATCGCGCTTAGCGAACCCACCCCCGAGGAACTACTCGCGATCCAAAGGACATATAATCTTCATCCGTTGGCGATCGACAACGCGATGCACCCGCTGTGCCCGCCCAAGCTCGAGGTCTACAACGATGAGTTGTACGTCGTCGCGCAGACCGCCGAGCTGGTCGGCGACCGGATCAGCTACGGCAAGATGGCGATCTTCACCGGTCACAATCACCTTATCACCGTGCGGCACGGCAATGCCGGAGCGCTGGGCAAACTTCGGGAGCAACTCGAGGCATCGCCGACGCAGTTCGGCAAGGGTGTCGACTATGTGCTGCACGCGATCTTGCATCGCGTGGTCGACCAGTATCTGCCCATCTTCGAAATGATCGAGGACGACGTCCTGGCGATGGAGCGACGGTCGCTGCACGATTTCCTCGGGCCAGAAGAGGTGGCGCGAATCTTCGAACTAAGGTCCGAACTCACGCGGTTCCAGCGCACGCTCGGGGCTATGGCCGAGCTGGTGCGAAAGCTCGTTCGCGGCCACTTTCCCTGCATCAGCGCCGAAATGACACCATATTTCCACGACGTCGCGGACCATGTCCACCGCGTGCAGTCCATGGTCGACGGCCTCCTGCTTGTCCTGTCCACGGTCTTTGAGGCCAGCAGCCTTCTTGAAGCGCAAAGGACGGGGGTGATCACCCGCCAGCTGGCGGCTTGGGCGGCAATACTGGCAGTCCCGACGGCGATCGCTGGAATATACGGCATGAACTTTAAGCACATGCCGGAGCTGGACACGGCCTACGGATACTTTGTCGTGCTCGGAGTGATAGCGATATCGTGCGTTTTCCTATTTGTGCGCTTCAAGAAGGCTAAGTGGCTGTGAATACTGCCCATCGTTTTCTTCGCCGTCATCTGACGGTTACAGCGGGCCTTATACGGAAGCTTGTCCAATCCAACTCAAGATGAAGGTGCGTCCATGACATAGCAGCTGACCGACGCTCTACAAGCAGTTCAGTCCTTCATCGCCAAGGGCTAAGACCGCGAATAGCGCGTCAAGGACAGCAATCTCGTCGATCTCGAGCCAGGATCAACCATCGGTCCGTGCGGCATCTGCGTCGACGCGGCGTTTCGCCTCGGAAGCGGTGATGATGGCGATAACGCCTCCACCCTCTACGCGATCACCGATCCGGCGACCGAGCATAAGGGCCTGTTGATCGACGTGTTCGATGAAATCTGCTACCGCGACCCAGTTCAAGAGTCGGGACCTCAATGTAGAAGAAGTTGACTAACGAGCATTCGCGTCATCCGATCAAGCAAGCTGGAGACATTTATGAAAGCCATTGGTTACAAGGTTCCGGGACCCATCGCCGCGGATGCCGCGCTGGTCGACATCAATCTGCCTCGGCCTGTCGCTGCAGGATACGATATCCTGGTTGAGGTGAAGGCCGTCTCGGTCAACCCGGTCGACTACAAGGTCCGCAACAGCACGCCGCCGGCAGATGGCGATTGGAAGGTGCTGGGATGGGATGCCGCCGGGATTGTGCGCGAGGTCGGCCCCGACGTCACGCAGTTCGAGTTAGGCGACGAGGTCTATTATGCCGGATCGATCACACGGCCCGGTACCAATGCGGAGTTCCATCTCGTCGACGCCCGGATTGTCGGTCACAAACCTGCGTCGCTCTCCTGGGCGGAAGCGGCGGCGCTGCCGCTGACGACGTTGACGGCCTGGGAGGCGATGTTCGACCGCCTGGACGTGGCGAAGCCCGTACCCGGTGCGGCGGAGGCGATCCTCATCATCGGTGGCGCGGGCGGGGTTGGGTCGATCGCCGTCCAGATCGCGCGACAGCGCACGGACCTCACCGTCATCGCCACAGCCTCTCGACCGGAAACCCAAGAGTGGGTAAGAGGGCTTGGAGCTCACCACGTCATCGACCATTCTCGTCCGCTCGCGCCACAGATCGCCGAACTCGGCATCGGTGCTCCCGCTTTCGTCTTTTCGACCACACATACCGAGCAACATGTCGCCGACATCGCCGAACTGATCGCCCCACAAGGACGGTTCGGACTGATCGACGATCCCAAGGCATTCGATATCATGGTTTTCAAGCGCAAGGCGGTGTCGATCCACCACGAGCTGATGTTCACGCGGTCGATCTACGGCACGCCCGACATGAATGAGCAGGGCGAGATTCTGGATGCGATGGCAGCGCTGGTTGACGACGGCAAAATCCGCACGACGCTGACCCGGCGACTGTCGCCGATCAATGCCGCCAATCTGAAGACGGTGCATGCACTGATCGAAAGTGGCGCGGCTAAAGGCAAGATCGTCCTCGAAGGCTTCTAACGACCGCGATCGCCAAACATCTTGTCCAACCTCAAAAAGCCGAACGGGTTATGCCCCAGCGATGAGAATCCCATGACCAAATCTATTGCCACCGCCTCGATCAACCGCGAAACCGCAGTCGCCCTCATCGACGCGGCGCTCGCTGCGGCCCGTGCCATCGGCATCCCGGCTGCCGTCGCCGTCGTCGACGCCACCGGTAACCTGCGCGCGTTCGAGCGCACCGACGATGCGCCGTTCCTTACCGTCGATGTTGCCATCGACAAGGCCTGGAGTTCCGCCTCGTTTGGGTTCCCGACCCATGTCTGGAACGACTATGTGACCAACGATCCAAAAGTGGCGCCGCTAGCCTATCGCCCTCGGATGGTCGCTGTCGGCGGCGGTTATCCGATTCTGGAGGATGGGAAGTTGATCGGCGGCATAGGCATCTCCGGAGGCAACTATCAGCAGGATCAGGATGCGTGCGTCGAGGCACTCATGAAAATCGGGTTCCAGTTGCCAGCCTGACGACTGTGAGGCCATCACCGGTGGTAATGGCCAACAGATCCAACCTTTGAGAGGCCTAATGATGGAAGCGTTCGTCGTCTTTACGCGGGAAGAAACCAGCGACCCACATGCACTCGCAACCTATTCTGCAGGCGTCGGACCATCGTTCGATGGTCACGACGTTACCTTTCTCGCCGCTTATGGCGCGATCCAGCATTTGGAGGGGCCGCCCATCGAAGGGGCCGTAATCTTGCGTTTCCCGACGATGCAGGCCGCTCGCGACTGGTATGACAGTCCCGCCTACCAAACCATCGCTGCTCAACGCTTTGCCGGTTCCCGTTACCGCGCCTTTATCATTGAAGGGCGGCGGTGACATACCGACAGAAGCACTTCGGCGCTGACCACGAGGTATCGGCGTGTGAACTCGCATCTTGGGAATCTGTGGGGGGGACCAAGACAGCGGCGCTAGGGGCTCATATCGTCGATCGGATCAGAGAGTTGCTCGGCGAGAATGGGTTATCTATTGCCGAGCTGACGGAGCGGAGCCGCCCTCTCCCAACGGATTGATTCAATCGTTGACGCTCCTCCTATCCGGATCCGGGTTTTCGCACGCTGATCAACAGAGTTACAGCGCGCAACGCCTGTAGTGGGCATCAGGGGATGGGTGGCAATCAGGATGATTGCCCACCTTCCAACGATTAACCTTGCTCAAGTTGCTTCACTAGTCGCTCCGCGTCGAGATGGAAGTCCGAGAAAACAATGCTACCGCCAGCGTCGATAACCGTAAACCACGGAGTTCCTCGTGTGCGGTAGTCTTCCATGAAGGTTGGAAACGGCGAGCCGGTCGGTTGCTCGTCGTGACCGAAAACGATAGGAAGCTCATACTTGAGCTGGTTCACGCGCAACTTCTCGAAGGTATTCTCATGCGTTCCTTCGAAGACGGTCTGGATCACTGCGAACCCCACGTCTTTTGAGCTCAACGCTGCATGCAACTTTTGTAGCGTCGGAAACCCATGCAAATGGCAACCTTGGCACCAATGCTGGAAGGCAAACAAGATTTTCGGGCCGGGCCCGATATCTGACAGTTTGAACGGCGCGATACTTTCCCCATCTTTGCCAATCCATTTTTGCACCCGCAGCTCAGGCGCTTGTCGTTCGATCTCGTTCATCTGATCCTCCAACCCCGATACAGAAGCTTAGTGGATGATCGCGCGTCGCGACGGTGCGCGAACGTCCGACCTTATTTTCCCTATTTCCTGAAGCCAGAATAGATCAGATCGACATTTCGTCCTTAATATACTCAAGCTGCCGGCGAGCGCGAACTGGGCAACCATGCGCTGGTGAGCCTTGAGCTTTGCACGCTGCCCATCCGTTTGAGAGCGAACCTGCAACTTCCGCTCCGCATACCGCAGATCAGCGTACGCAGCCTTGGGGTTATCTACCCTATAGCCATTGGGTATTGGGAATCATGCTGGCCTGACGCTATGTTCGATACGCGATTTTTTACGATGATAGAGCATCTGTATCTGATTTTTAGTCGATTGGCTTATTCGGCGGATGTGCGGGCAAATGCTTTACGCAGAGTACTGAAATGAAGGCCGGCTTCGGTCTGCCGTATCGAGCAAGAGGGGTCACTATGGTCACCAGAGGTTTCACCGGTCGCGGTTCAGGCGACCAGTCCGATCGGATTCCGCCAGGTCAGCATCTGGTGGAGGATTTCCCTGTTCTGTCGGCCGGCCCTACGCCGAGGGTAGAGCCCTCCGACTGGAAATTCACAGTCAAAATTGGTCCGAAGCCCGTCAAAACGTGGAATTGGGGCGAATTCAACACTCTACCAAAGACCCAGGTGACAAAGGATATTCACTGCGTCACCTCTTGGTCCAAACTGGATACCGTTTGGGAGGGTGTACTCATTGAAGACATCCTTGCAGATGCAGAGCTTGATCGGCCTACCGATTTCGTCTTGGCGCACTGCTACGATAATTATTCGACAAACGTCCCTCTGACGGATCTGCTTTCCGGGAAAGCGATGGTCGCCCTCAGTTATGCGGGCAAGCCACTTTCCCGCGATCATGGGGGGCCGGCGCGTCTTCTAGTGCCGCACCTTTACTTCTGGAAATCCGCCAAATGGGTGAATGCGCTGCAATTCACGACGCGTGACGAGGCCGGCTTTTGGGAGCTGCACGGCTATCACATCTACGGCGATCCGTGGCGCGAACAACGATACACCCATGACTGAAAACGAAGCGCAAGTCCGTTCGTGGCAATCATGCGTGATCGACGACATCATCCAGCAAACACCGAGTATCAAGAGCTTCTTCCTTCGGTTGAGCAAGCCGTTCGCGCACACCGCAGGTCAGCACGTCGATATCCGGCTGACCGCGCCCGACGGCTACAGTGCAATGCGCAGCTACTCGATCGCGTCATCGGCAGTTTCGACCCCGATCGTCGAGATAGCTATCGAGCGCATGCCGGATGCCGAAGTTTCGCCGTTTTTTCACGACATCGCGGCGATTGGTGACGAAATCGAAGTTCGCGGTCCGCTCGGTGGCCATTTCCTTTGGCCTGAGCCTGCCATAGATCCGGTTCTGTTGATCGGGGGAGGCTCCGGCCTCGTGCCGTTGATGGCAATGATCCGGCAGCGCCGCGCATTGGCCCAAGCCGTTCCGACAGCGTTGCTCCTGTCCGCACGAACCGCCGAGGACGTTCTCTTCTCAGAAGAACTTCATTGCATCGAAATCAGCGATCCGGCGTTCGTCCTGGCGCTCGCGATTACGCGCGAGAAACCGGTTCGCGCATCGGACTTTGCGCGACGGATCGACGGCATGATGGTCCAAGAAATTCTAACCAGGCTTCAGGGAAAGCCGACGCAAGTGTTCGTCTGCGGGTCTAACGGATTCGTCAACATCGCAACCGATAGCGCGCTGCTGGCGGGCTTGGACGCCTCCATCATCAAGACGGAGCGCTACGGGGGCTAGCGGCGCGAGCTATCTCACGTCGCGCCGATCGTAGACGTGCGCCCTGGGAAGCTTTGGCGATCAACGTGAACCGTTTTGCCGAACACAGTCTTCGTACCCCCCGGCCTCTAGAACGCCTTCGCTCGCGATACCTGGCTCGACATCAAGCTCAATTTGAAAGTTCCTGCACTATCCGTCGTCCTGATATGCTCGACCAGCATGATGGGCGATTCGAGCGGGACCGCTTCCGTCCCAATCGAGGCTCGGTTACCTTAGAGCATCGGCTCGGCGCTACAGGAGGCGCGTGCGGCCTCTGCCTGGCGGTGAAAGCACTTTGGGCCATGTCGCCTGGATAGCGGCCAATCGTCAGCATCTGCTCCGATGTCGGCCAAGGTGCAGTCGCCATCTTTGAACGCCGCGAATTGGAGATCAACGCCATGACAGCGATCCGCGTGCAACTGCCGGAGATGCAATATGACAACTGATGTATTGCTGTACACCACGAATTGGTGCCCGTTCTGCCGCCGAGCGAAGGCGCTCCTCAAGGAAAAGGGCGTGCGATGGAAGGAGCTCGATATTGAGGCGGATCCGGCTCACCGGCAGGCCATGGCGGAAGCGTCGGGGCGAAGCTCCGTGCCGCAGATCTTCATCAATGGCACCCTTATCGGTGGCTCCGATGAGCTATTCGCGCTCGATGTCAGAGGCGAGCTCGACAAACTTCTCGGGCGCAACCCGCCTGCCACCTGAGGAGGTGCGGCTTGGGGCAGCCAGCCCGCGAGCCTTCGCCGGTTGATGAATACAAAAGGAGAGTCCGTTGGTCTCAGCCATCTGGAAAGACACTACTATCGCCACAAGCGACGAAACAGTCATCGTCGAGGGAAATCACTACTTCCCACCGTCAGGAGTCGACCTGAGCCTGCTTGAGATGAGCCCGCACACATCTGTCTGTCCGATCAAAGGCGCCGCGCGCTTCTTTCATGTTCGCGCGGGTGACGCGCTCAACGTGAACGCCGCTTGGACCTATCCCGCCCCCACTCCGGATGCCGAGGGTATCCGGGATTACATCGCTTTCTGGAAAGGCGTGGACGTTGCCTAGCAGACTGGACGGACGACTTCGCTGATAGCCATGCGGGCGCCGACATCTCAATTATCCTGCCCACCCCGGGCCTCGTCGGCTGCAGGAATCTGCCCGGCACCTTAGCGCGACCCGGCACTGGCGGTCTCGCACCCGCCGCGCCTCTGTTCTATCAATAAGGATGGATGACATGGAGCATTCCGAGTTCGATGCCGCTTTCGCGAAGCTTGCGGAGGGATACAGAGAAGGGACTTATGAAGGCCGGCGTTTCAGCTTGATCGTCCGGCGATCTGGGGACGGACGTCGCAACAGTCTGTTCGCCAGGGAGTTGGACGGGACTGACATTGTCAGCTTCAACCTCTTCCGCGTTACATCAGATAGGACATTGTTGAAGCCGTGCGAAATGTCCGCCGAAAAGGTCGTAGCGTTCGTGCTGGAGTTCCGACCGGACACCTGACGGGCAGAAGAAGATCCCGGCCAACCGGCGCGCCTGCGACGGCCGGCTATCTAAGGCTGCGCAAGCCTATAGCCGCAGCTCATTGCACTTCGTCTGGCGAGGAATTCAACATCGATACGTCGCCATCCGCGGGGATATCGGTACAGGCGCCCGTGTAAGCCAGATTGAGAAATCCTAAGCGATGACTAACACCAATGACGCCACCCTTCCGACACATTCTATTCTTGAGGAATGCACAGCGATGGCTGTCGTCAACGCTCTGAAGATTATTCTGAAGAACAGCTACGCGATCTACCTTAAGACACAAAATTAGCACCGCCCATTTACAGCGATAGCTGCACCTGTGATTGCACTAGCCTCCTGAGAGGCTAAAAATACGATCACATTAGCGACCTGCTCTGGCGTAACCCAGCGGGTGGCATCCGCATCAGGCATATCGAGGCGGTTCTGCGGGGTATCGATGATCGATGGCATGATCGCATTGACCGTGATGCGCTGATCTTTCAACTCTTCGGCCAACGCCTCCGTAAGGCGCATCACCCCGGACTTTGCTGCAGCATAGGCCCCCATGCCTAGGCTGGCCTTACTGGCCGCTCCGGCTGCAATGTTGATAATGCGCCCGGCTTCGGCTTTCTTCAGGTGTGTCAGCGCGGCCATGCTAGCCGTTGCGGCAGTGCGCACGTTCATTTGATACATCAAATCCCAGGTCGCAAGATCGCCGCCCTCGATGGTCTCCCAGCGAAAACCACCCGCCACGTTGATGAGCGCATCTAATCCTTGAAAATGCTGCTGCACCTGCTGCATTGCACAATTTGCCATGTGCAGATCGGTTAGATCGACCGCGCCGATAAGCAGTTTTTCAGAGCGCGCCGTGTCGGCCAGGGGTCGCGGCACGCTGGCCTGATCAATCAGGGCCACCCGCCAACCATTGGCCGCGAACGCCTCGCCTACCGCTATACCTAGACAACCGAATCCACCGCTAATTGCGACTACTTTACTCACGCTTATTCTCCTTGAAGTGGACTACACCAGGGCTGCACTGAGCACTGAGCCCCGGCACGAGTGGTCAGCTAGGTTGCCACTATTGCCGTGCAGAACCTGTCGCCGAGCCGACAAGTGGGCACAGTCAAGAGTGCTAACTTGCCTGGTCGCTGAGTCGCTGAAAGCCATCAGCCGCTCAACTTTCTTGAGTCGAGAGAAAAGGATCGCGCGCAATGAATCTGATCGTGTTTGCCATACCGATTTTTTTAACCACCACCTTGCTGGAAGCATGGCTGGCGCACCGCCGCGGGCTAGCGGCGTATTCCATACCTGATGCCATCAGCAGCTACCAATATGGTCTATTGAGCCAGGTGGTTGGGGCGTTCACCAAGTTGGCGAAACTGGGCGTTTACACTCTGGTATTCGAAGCCTACCGCGCCACGACCTTGCCTAGCGATAGCCTGTGGGTATGGGTCGGAGCCCTTGTGGCCTACGACTTTTTCTACTACTGGCATCACCGTATGAACCATGAAATTGGCTTGCTGTGGGCCGGGCACGTATCGCATCACTCTTCCGAGTACTTCAACCTGGCAACAGCCATACGCCAGTCCTCGACGAGCGCACTTCTGGGCTGGATATTCTATCTACCGATGGCAGTGGCCGGTGTGCCGCCCAGCGTGTTTGCCGGGGTGTTGCTGATCGACTTGCTTTACCAGTACTGGGTGCATACCGAGGTAATTGGTCGTTTGGGCTGGCTTGATCGCATCTTCGTCACACCCTCAAACCATCGCGTCCATCATGGGCAAAATGACTACTGCATGGACACAAACTACGGGGGCATTCTGATTCTCTGGGATCGCCTATTCGGTACCTTCGCCGAGGAGCGCAAGGACGAGAAGGTCATCTACGGCGTGCGCACACCGTTGCAGAGCCTTAACCCATTCTGGGGCAACATGCATTACTACATTGAGCTCTGGCAGAAATCCAAAGCCACCCCGGGCTGGCGGGCTAAACTTGGCGTCTGGCTGGCACCACCTGGTGGCTGGCACGATGAGGCGAGCGAGCCTTACGAGCCGTCGCAGTTTAAGTATTACGATCCGTGTACACCCGATGCGGTCAAACGCTATGCGGTAGTGCATCAGGTGCTTGCAATGTTGTTCCTCATGCATTTTCTGACGCTACTCAACACCTTGCCGAAGACCTTACTGGCACTCTACGCCGCTGGCTTTGCCATTTCGGCAATCTCTCTCACGTCACTATTGGAAGGACGTGCCAATGCACGGCGTTTTGAGCAGTGCCGTGTCATAGGACTGGGCATTGCCTTTGCTGCTCTACCTGACTGGTTCGGTTTTAGTATGCCCATCGCACTCAAGCTGATGTTATTGGTTGTAATGCTAGGCAGCGCTGCATGGCTCAGCCGCACTTCCTTCAAACCTGCTGCTTTGTGGACTTCCCAATGAATGCCGATGCCATTTCCGACTTGATCTTGGCTGTGGTTGCCTTTTCCATTGCCTTTGTCCAGCTGCGCCAGCGCCCTGCTCTAGCCATTGGTTGCGGCCTGATCGGCCTGGCGGCAGCGATTGGTACACTGCATTACCAGTATGGTGAGTTGTTCGCCGGCCCACATCGCTTTACCGGCCTGGTTGCCGCCAGCGCAGGTTTCCCGCTGCTGGTCATTGCACTGCGCTGGCCAGATGACTCTGTTGCTCAGCGCATCACGGCCGCAGGGCGCTTCGCGCTCTTGGTTGGGAGCTTCGGGGTGGTGATTAGCGTGTCGGGATTTGACACCTGGCGCATGCTGGTGCCTCTTGGCTCTGTCTTGTTAATCTGTGCCACAGCCTTAGTGACGCGGCGGGTAATGCCACTCGGGGCGGCGCTAGTGTTCATCGTTAGTCTAGCGGCCGGTGCAACCGGTGAAGAGATGCTCGGACCGCTATCTGGCATCCAATGGCTGCACTACTTGCTGTCTTTAGCCCTGCTGCTGCTGCACCGGGATAGGGTGGTGCCGCTGTTAGCTGCGAGCCGTTAATTCGGCTTCCCCTGCATCCCATATCTTGGGAAACTGTCGAATGTGGTTAAGACCCAACATCGATGTTTCCAAGGTTTCCAAATGCAAAACATAGATGACGCAGCCCATCAGACAATCTACCGCCTGCGCGAGGCAGATGACTGGTTCGCAAGCTTGCCGGGGGAAGTGCAAGACAAAATCATCCAGTCTTCCGTATTGCGCCACTATCGCAAAGGGCAGGTGATCACTGCCCAAGGCAGCCGACCGACTGCAGCCTCAGTAGTGCTTGAGGGGCGCGTGCGGGTTTCGCGGCTGCTATTCGAGGGTGAGGAGAAGCTTTATATGATTGGCGAGAGAGGATTTTGGTTCAACTTCCTCGCCCTGATTACAGGCGAAAAGGCCGATGTGGCTGTGATCGCCGATACCAATGTGCAATTACTAATGCTGCCTCTGCAGCAATTCGAGCGAATCCTTGAAGAGGAACCTCTCTATTGCAAGGCAATTACACTTTTTATTGCCAAGCGCTATGCCGCTTTTATGCGGCACTTTGCCGATGGCCAGATGATCGTGCCGCTGCAACGGCTGCGTACAGGTTTAGCAGAACTGTTGTTGCTGCAACCACCGGCAACAGGCTCTGAGGAAGTTATTTTGAATGTTTCTCAGGCGGATTTAGCCTCCATACTTGGTTCTTCCCGCCAGACTATCAACGGGCTGCTAAAACAACTGGAAAAGGCGGGACTGATTAAGATCGGTTTTCGGCATATTCGAGTAATTGATCCAGCTGGGCTTTCTGAGCACGCGGCTAACTGAGCCGGCACTAATCTCGATGTAATTTTCGCAGGGCCGAGTGCATCGCTGTTGATCATGAGTGGACTCACCACCTGACTTCATCAGTACCACCTGACCACAATGCTAGAGGTGAACCGGCCCTATCAATAGCCCCGGCTTTCCTAGAGACCTTTGGGCCTAATAACTGCCCCCGCACGAGGGCCGCTTGGTCACCAATCAAAGACTGCTTTTGGCCGAGTCCGGTCTATCGCGTCAGGCTTGAATCGGCCAAAAGCGGCCGGTCGACAATGGTGTGTCCGACCCATTGCTGTCGCTCGCAAAAGCTGATGGACAAGAAGGCGTTGTCTACCCTACAAAGCCATCAAGTCCCTGTAGGGTGGAAAACTGCGGAGCATTTTCCACCAGTGGTCATCCAGGCTACCGCGCTGAGAATGCGTAGTGATGTATTACGTCCTCAGCCACAATGTTAATATCAAGCTGCAACATATCGACAGCCGCCTGCTTCAACACATGACATTAATGGAGCTGGGCAGGCTTGAAGTGAATAATAAATTTTACAAGCTAAAAAACTAACGAATATATTATATTTCGAGAATCAAAAGGAAATTGATCAGCAATGTTCACTGTTAAAAACTACGGCGTCTCCTTTTCAACAAAAAAAAGCGACATCGCGCTAACTAATTTCTTCGTGTCATTAGTAGGAGCCGATATTGACTTTCCAATCCGCACTGATAGTGCGAGAAAAATAATAATTGACCAAGATGAAAAATATATCTATGGCACAGTTATAACCATAAAAAACCAGAAAAAATGCCACTCGGGCGCATCCCGCCCCTACTTCAGGGACTTTCACTTGCTTCTCGCTCTGTCACTCACAGCATCGGCACGCCCATGACGCATGGTATCCAGGCCTCATAATTTTCCCATATAACCTTCTTGTCTTTTGCGCACCCAGAAAGACTCGAGGCTTTAACTGGACAGATGAGCCCTCGAGGGTAGTGTTCACCTGATTGGCTTTCTCATATCTGATGTTGATTCGCACAGTGTGCCAACCAGGTGATAGTTTCAAAAAACCTGCGCTTCAGAGCGAATTAGACGATCTTCGATAAGAGCGATCCGCCTCAAAATCCAAAACATCTAACATTGTCCTAGAGCCATATTTGTACCTAGTACTATGGCGCTCCCATTAACACATTTGATGATGCACAGAAAACTTAGCTCATGATAGCTTTCAGCTAACAGCTATTCGGAAGCCCGAAAGGATTCAACCGTTTAAGCGTGAACCGTCGATTATAAATACTTTCGTAAGTTAGCTTTAAAGGACGCTTTTAGTCCTTGTAAATACGCATTACGACTCCACAGCTACCAAATCCATACGGCGCCAGCAACCATTAAAACACCCGACACTACTAAAACAATAGTAGAGGCGCGATTGCTGCCTTTCAAAGTATGACCAACACCCACATCCATAACTAGGTGTCGAATTCCGGCTACGAGATGATAAATAAATGAAGAGTATACCAACCAGAAACTAACTTTGCCGAAAGGTGAAGAAAAAATCTCCTTGACTTCATTAAAACCCTTTTCTGACTCCAACGATTTGCTCAGCATATACAGTATCAGTCCCAGAAAAATAAAGAGCATAATTCCTGAAATCCGGTGCAGAATCGATGTAAGCGCCGTGAGAGGAAGCTGAATGGTTCGAATATCAAGATTAACCGGCCGCTTTTTATTCATTTTGACTCCAGTCAACAATTCTAGTGGGGGATTTCAGTTTTCGATCTCATTCATCATAGCAGCTGTAACTAAGGCTGGCGGCGACAATAATGGAGATATTCGGGGCTTACGTTGCATTTTGAGGTCGCAAGTGCATGTGCGTAAATTGAAGCAAATTGCAAGGTTATGCCCAATAGGTAGCTAGCTTATTAATTTAACAAAAGTGACGTGTGTCGTTCTGCAGGGCATGCTGTTCCCCAACCCTGGAAAACCTATCCTCTTTAACACGTCAAAGTCGATTGATAGGCTTGCTGCAACAGCTATCTGCCCGGTTGAAGTCGAAGATCGATGTATCTGTAGGGTTTGGAAATAAATGCGGGCGCCCACCGCACTCACGGCTCAGTTACCATTCTTTGTGCATCGCGGCCGCGCGGCTAGTTGGTAGCTGTTCTAAGCCTAGTCAGTGCCGCCCTTCGCCCCAAGCCCCATAGTCAGATTTGAGAAATGACAGTAGGCGATGCCGCAACGCGCTTCATCGACCTATGTAAAACGACTCCTTTATCGAAATAGTGCACTCATCGCTCTCCACGGCGATCCCTTCATCGCGAATTGCACCGCCCAAGACGATCTGCACTGAAATCAATACTTTCTGATGCCTCTTGATTAGAGATGCCAGCCATAATCATCTCATCGCCAACGCATACGGCGTTCGGCAGCCAACACACTCTCACTCACTACTGGAAGCTCAGACATGAAAACCATAGGCATTGAAAACTCGAAGTCCAGCGTACAGGCCCACTTAACGCTTGGAACCAAAACTATGGGGCTAGGTATCTATGGCGCGTACTTGGCTCTCGCTATTATTTACTTCTGGTTCGGCGGCATGAAATTTACCCACTACGAGGCCGAGGGCCTGGTTCCACTGGTGAGCAACAGCCCGCTTTTGGGATGGGTGTATAGCATTTTTTCGGTCGACATGTTCTCCAGCCTGCTCGGCATACTAGAGATTTCGATCGGCACTCTGATCGCAGGCCGCATGCTGTCGCCCAAACTATCCGTGGTAGGAGGCGCTCTGTCTGCAGGCCTGTTCTTCACAACCCTTAGCTTTATGTTTTCCACTCCGGGCGTCATTGAGCCTAGTTTAGGGTTTCCGGCGATTTCCGTTGCGCCAGGTCAGTTTCTGCTTAAAGACTTAGGGTTGCTTGCTGTTTCGATATTTGTGGCAGGCCATTCGCTGGTTGAACTGGAAAAACGTAAAATTAATGCATAATTTTTTCAATGGCTTAAGGCAGTAATGCCTTAGGCCTTTTTGCCATCATTTTCCCCCGCCAGATCTTTCAACCAGTCACGAGGGCTCAACCCCGTCTTGCGTCTAAATGCGCGAGACAGCGCCGAAGGACTTTCGTAGCCGACTTGAGCTGCAATCAGCGTAATCGAGCGCCCTTCTCGCATCAGCTTCTGAGCCAGGCTAACTCGCCAACTCAACAAATAATCAGCAGGCGTCTGTCCGATGACACTCTTGAAATGCACGGCATACGCAGCGCGTGACATATTTGACTCACTGGCCAGCTCTGCTATTGACCAGGCATGTTCCGGGGAGTTGTGCATCTGTAAAAGCGATCGGGCAAGCCGCATGTCGGCCAGTCCAGCCATCATTCCGGTGCGCAACTGGTGATGATCGAGCAGGTAACGGAGCAACAGAATGATTAGGAGCTCAAATAAGCGCTCAAGCGCGGCTTCCCTTCCACAATGCACATTTGCCGCCTCGGCAAACATCCACTCCAACGTGTCTGCCAGCATGGGCAGATCATCGAGTGCGAGCACCAAACAGTCCGGTAATGAAGCCGACAAAGGATTATCAATTCCGCCCTCAAACTCCATGGAAGCACACAACAACTTTGCGCCATCGGACTCACCCGCAAACAATTGATGCTTGGCGGGGCGTGGCATAAAAATCAAGCTAGGGCGAGTGAGCTGCAAATCCTTGCGATCGGGACCAAGCAACGTCACGCTGCCGGCCTGAAGCAGATGGATATAACCTCGCCGCTCGGCGCCATCGTAAGATGCAGAGCCGCATAGGTCGCCGTCATAGAACAGATTGGCCCGCACGCCGAACCGCGAGAGCAAATTAGACAAACGATCCATTGGCCGATCCTTGACGAGTCAGAACGCACAGACCATACCATCTGCGTTGTCGTTCAGTGCCTGTAGCGAACATGCCGGCGTAAATCAGCCAACGGATAAAGTGATCACTGAGCAGCTCAGCCTCCCTTTCCAGTTCGGCTGTTAAAAAAACAACACCGTTGTTTGAAAGCACCAGCAAATCAAGTGCTCACTCTTCTATTTTACAGTACCTGGCAACAGCACTTTGCGGTGCAGTCGATCAGATATCCGGAAGGTTGATCGTAAGCTTCAGCCTAGCGCTCTTCGAATTTAATGTCGTCGAGCTTCGGCCCAACCATTCCCCCGACCTACTCTTCCCTCCCCTAGAGACCCTAGCAGTCACTTGAATCGCGGCTGTCTGCGATAAGGTGTTGCTGGTAACTATTGCATCAGCGCCTGAAAACTCCACCTCGGCCGGCAGACTTGAGACCTTAAGTCGTATGGTAGCGAGAGGTACCTTGGAGCCCGATAGCGTCTGTACGAAAACGAACACACTGTCATCCAAAGCGACCTTTTCGAAAATTTCCGGGGAAATGTCCACCCGTACCTTGAGCGGTGTTGGTGGCAAGCCAGCAACATGGTTAATCTGTTGCCGCTGACCGAAAACTGACCCAGTAGAGGCTGTTCTGCCGACTGAAAACTGACCCAGGTGTTCAACTGCTTCTGCTCAATTTTTGAGCAGGAGAACACAGGGTGATCAGTATGGAAATGATGGGCAAAATTCGCCGGATGTATTTCCGCGACAAGCTGTCGCTGCATGAGATAGCCAAGCGCACCGGGTTGGCGCGCAACACGATTCGCAAGTGGGTCAGAGCACCTGAGGCCAAGCCGCCGGTCTACCAACGCCGCGCGATCTTCAACAAACTCAGCCCTTTTCACGCCACGCTGGAGCAGGCGCTAAAAGCCGATTCGCTGCGGCCCAAGCAACAGCGGCGCAGTGCCAAGGCGCTGTTGGCGCAAATCAAAGCCGAAGGTTATGACGGTGGCTACAGCCAGCTCACCGCGTTTATCCGTGCCTGGCGAGGGGGACAGGGCAAGGCGTCGCAGGCCTTTGTGCCGCTGACCTTTGCTCTTGGCGAGGCGTTTCAGTTTGACTGGAGCGAGGAAGGCTTGCTGGTCGGCGGCATTTACCGGCGTATGCAGGTGGCACATCTGAAGCTGTGTGCCAGCCGTGCGTTCTGGCTTGTGGCGTATCCGAGCCAGGGCCATGAGATGTTATTTGACGCCCATACACGCTCGTTCGGCTCCTTGGGCGGCGTGCCGCGCCGGGGCATCTACGACAACATGAAGACCGCCGTCGACAAGGTCAATAAGGGCAAAGGCCGGGCGGTGAATGCGCGCTTTGCGGTGATGTGCGCGCATTACCTGTTCGATCCGGACTTCTGCAACGTCGCCGCTGGTTGGGAAAAGGGCATCGTTGAAAAGAACGTGCAAGACAGCCGCAGGCGTATCTGGCTAGACGCCCAGGACTGCCAGTTTCACTCCTTCGAGGAACTCAATGCCTGGCTGGGCCAGCGCTGCCGCGCGCTTTGGAACGAGCTGACGCACCCTCAATACAGCGGGCTGAGTGTGGCCGAAGTGCTGGAGTTGGAGCGCGCTGAACTGATGCCTGTGCCAGCGCCATTCGACGGTTACGTCGAGCGGCCTGCGCGGGTCTCCAGCACCTGCCTGGTCAGCGTCGGGCGCAACCGCTACTCGGTGCCGTGTGAGTATGCGGGTAAGTGGGTCAGCAGCCGTTTGTATCCGACGCGAATCGAGGTGGTGGCTGACGACGCGCTGATCGCCAGCCATGTCCGCTTGCTGGATCGCGACCAGGTCAGCTATGACTGGCAGCACTACCTCCCGCTGATCGAACGCAAGCCCGGTGCGCTGCGCAACGGCGCGCCCTTTGCTGATCTGCCGGCGCCGCTGCGTCAGCTTAAGCACGGTCTGGGGCGTCATGCCGGCGGTGACCGGATCATGGCGCAAGTTCTGGCTGCCGTACCGGTCGCCGGGCTCGATGCGGTGCTGGTGGCTGTTGAGCTGGTACTGGAAAGCGGCAGCCTGAGCGCCGAACACATCCTCAATGTCGTGGCGCGCCTGGCCGCGACCGAACCACCACCCAGCGTCGAAACCCACTTGTCGCTCAAGGAAGCCCCCGTCGCTAACACGGCGCGCTACGACCGCCTGCGTGGCCAGACCGAGGAGATCGGTCATGCGTGATTTGATGGCGGAACTCAAGGAGCTGCGCCTGCACGGCATGGCCACGGCCTGGGCGGAGTTGACTGCGCAGGGTGAGTCGAACACAGCCTCGTCCAAGTGGCTGCTCGAACACCTGCTGGAACAAGAGCACACAGATCGCGCCATGCGCTCGGTGAGCCACCAGATGAACATGGCCAAGCTGCCGATGCACCGCGACCTGGCCGGCTTCGACTTCAGCGCCTCCAGCGCAGACGCTCGTTTGATCAGCGAACTGGCCAGTCTGGCCTTTACCGACACCGCGCAGAACGTGGTGCTGATCGGTGGGCCTGGCACCGGTAAAACCCACCTGGCCACTGCGCTGGCCGTGTCCGGCATCACCCGGCACGGCAAGCGCGTGCGCTTCTACTCCACGGTCGATCTGGTCAATCTGCTGGAGCGCGAAAAGCACGACGGCAAAGCCGGGCGGATCGCCCAAGCTCTGCTGCGCATGGATCTGGTCATCCTCGACGAACTGGGTTATCTGCCCTTCAGCCAGGCCGGCGGTGCGTTGCTGTTTCACCTGCTGTCCAAGCTGTACGAACACACCAGCGTGGTGATCACCACCAACCTGAGCTTCGCCGAATGGTCGAGCGTGTTCGGCGACGCCAAGATGACCACCGCCCTGCTGGATCGGCTGACCCACCACTGCCACATCGTCGAAACCGGTAACGAGTCCTATCGCCTGCAACACAGTAGCTTGGCGGCCCAGGCCAAGATCAAATCACGGGAGCGAAAGCGTAAGGGCGGCCAGGAACCGGAGGACGATGAGCCGTTCTGATTTCATGGCGACGACGGCCTGCTACATGGCTGCGTGTGGCAGGTCTTAAACAACTGAACTGGGCTAGCGAAGGAGTGGGGGCAACAGCAGCTGCGCTGGTAGACTTATCCACAGTTGCTGGTAACAAAATCAGCAATCCGCCCTGGGTCAAATTTCAATCGGCAGGGTGGGTCAATTTTCCATCAGCGCCAACAGCATGGCCACTATTGATCCTGGGTTATCTTGTATTGGTTGAAGCACAGTGAGGACAGAAGCTAAATCGGCAGCTAACTGATTAATCTGATCGCCGCTCAGATCAGTAGCTATGAAGCCAAAATGCTTGGCTGGCTATGGCCAAAAGCCGCATCTAGCAGACGACTGCTGTCGGTCGATTCTGTTGAAAAAGTAGCTTCAGCGGCAGCCTGCGGATCAAGTGTGCCTGCTGTCGAAGTGGCTGCAAGCCACTTCAAGTTGCCTTTCGGCGTTTCACTGAGCGTCCTTGCTCAGGTGTAAGGGTTAATTTGAGGGTTTCTGCTCGTAGCAGGCGTACCTATCCCATCAGCGGTGGCCCTTGAGGCAAAAGCTTGGCCATGCGGCGCAGGTTCTGCACCGTGGCCGCCAAAGTGAATTCGTCAGTGGCACCCGTTAGGCCACGCAGTCGTAAACGGTCGAGTTTCATGATCCGTTTGAGGTGGGCGAAAAGCATCTCCACCTTCTTTCGTTCGCAGCGAGAGACGAGATACTCCGGTGTCTTGGCGATGCGTCGAGCCACGTCGCGGGCAGCCTCATGGATGCTGCGGACGATCTTCCGATTCGGCGTGTTGGGGCAGCATTTCGCTTTCAACGAGCAGGTAGCGCAGTCGGTTTGGCTGGAGCGGTAGATGATGGTGTTGGCCTTGGTCACCCGCGACCTTTGCTGGGTGAAGGCGCGCCATTCACTGCGCAGCGGTTTGTCGGCTGGGCAGCGATATTCATTGGCGTCCTGATTCCAGTGAAAGTCGTTACTGGAGAGGCTGTCGTCCTTGCGCTCGGTCTTGTCCCACACCGGCACATGCGGCTCGATGTCCTTTTCTTCGACCATCCAGGCCAGCATCGGGGCGGTGCCATAAGCGGTATCGCCGATAAGGCGTTCCGGGGTGAGATCGAACTGCGTGGCGCATCGCTCACCAGGCACTCTTCAAGACTCCCCAGCGAGAAAATCTGGTCGGCCGACGGGTAGTGCCTGAGAAGGCTTTGATGTGGACACGGGATCACTTCACATGTCCACATCAAAGCCATGTCCATATGGACTTCGCAAGAAGATGCCAGATACCACGTATAGCAAGCCCTAGAGGACTTGTCCGCACTCCCTACATTTCGATTACGATGAGCGTGCAGTTGCACTGCAACGGGCCGACGGGGAAGGTCTCGCGGATCAGGGTGGGTTGCGCTGCGGTCATTGCCGGTCCTCCAGGCCAGGTCGCCGGCCTCTGTGCGGGCCGGTCGGATCAGGGGTCAGCACGATAATCGCTGGGCAGCTTGCCCGTCCATTTCTTGAAGGCACGGCGGAAGTTGGAGGGGTCGCTGAAGCCCAGCAGGCTGGCGATCTCGAACAGCGGCAGGTGGGTGGTGGTGAGGTACTGCAGGGCCAGGCCCTTGCGCACCTCGTCCTGCACCTGCTGGTAGCTGGTGCCCATGGACGCCAGGTGGCGGCGCAGGCTGCGCCCGCTGGTGTGCAGCGAGCGCGCGGCGCTGTCGAGGTCGGGGAAGTCGCCGGGGCGGGCCAGCAGCAGGCGGCGTACGCGGGTCAGCAGGGCGTCCTGCACGTCGAGGGTGGCCAGCAGCGCCTCGCACTGCTGCTCGCACATCTGCACCGTCGCCGGGTTGGCCAGGGCCATGGGGCGGTCGAGGTAGTGCTTGGGCAGGGTCATCCAGTGGTACGGCTGCTCGAACTCCACCGGGGCGCCGAACACCTCGACATAGCGGGCGGCGTAGGCCGGCGCCGGGTGCGCGAAGCCCACGCGCAGGCCGTGCAGTTCCTCGCCCAGGAGAAAGCGGGCGATGGTGCAGAAACTGGTCATCAGCCCCTCCCCGGCGAAACGCCCGAGGGGCCCCATGGGGAAGGATTCGACGGCACGCATCTGCAGGTCGTCGCCCTGCTCCACCAGCTCCAGTTCGTAGGCCAGGCCCAGCACCCGGTAGTACTTCATGGCGAACTGCAGGGCACGCCCCAGGTTGGCGCTGGAGAGCACCGCGTAGCCGAGGATGCCGTGGGTGGAGACATTCAGCCGCTGGCCGAGCACCAGCCCCAGCGCCGGCTCGTCGCACAGCACCAGGGCGGCGCTGGCCAGGAGGTTGAAGTCGATGAAGGACAGGCGGCCATTGGGGCTCTGGAGGAGTTCCGGTCGCACCCGAGCCTGGGCGAGCAGGGTTTCGCGGGCTACGCCCAGCTCTTCGGCGAGGGCCAGCAGCGCCTCGGCATAGGCGACGGGCACCAGTTCGGCAGAGAAGGTCAGCGGTTGCTTCATGAGTATTCTTGTTGTCGGCCGTGGCCAGATATGACCCGATGATTGGCAGAAGATAACCTTGTCCGACAAAACCCGGCAAGCCAAAGTTGGAGCGTGGTTTCTGCATAGACTCAGGGAGTCCCCATGACCAGCACGACCCCAGAAGGATTGGTAATCCGACCGCGACACATGGATTTCGACCTACCCAATCCGCTGCCGCGCCACTGGCACAGTGGCAATGCCTTCAAGACCCACCTGTTCGACGCCATGTCGGTGCTCTTCCCCGATGGCGAGCGCTTCTTCATCGACTCGGTGCGCAACTTCCGCGAGGAGATCACCGACCCGGTGCTCAAGGAGCAGATCCGCGGCTTCATCGGCCAGGAAGGCCACCACAGCCGCGAGCACCTGGAATACAGCAACCGCCTGCGCGACCTCGGCTACGACATCGGCCGCATTGAGCGCCGCGCCCAGGCGCGCATCCGCTACACCCAGAAGAAGTTCTCCAAGCGCCGCCAGCTGGCCGCTACCGCCGCCCTGGAGCACATCACCGCGATCATGGCCGACGGCCTGCTGAAGAACCCCGAGCACATCGCCGGCGCTCACCCGACCCTGGCCCGCCTGTGGCGCTGGCACGCGCTGGAGGAAACCGAGCACAAGGCGGTGGCCTTCGACGTCTACAACCAGGTCTGCGGCAGCCGCAAACTGCTGCGCCGGGCGATGATCATGGGCACTTTCTTCTTCATGCTCGACACCCACCGCGGCCTCATCCACATGCTCAAGCGCGACGGCCTGCTGTGGAACTGGCGCGTCTGGCGCGACGGCCTGAGCTGGATGTGGGGCAAGAACGGCATGTTCCGCCAGTTGATCCCGGCGTACATGGACTTCTTCAAGAAAGGCTTCCACCCCTGGCAGCACGACAACCTCGAACTGCTGCACAAGACCCGCGAGGAGTTCGACGGCGTGCCTGCGGCGGCGTGATTCCTCGGTGTTAACGCAACGGCCCTTCGGGGCCGTTGTCGTTTCTGGAGTGGAAGGGGATCGTAGGGTGGGCTTCAGCCCACCGCTCTTTTTGCGGTTCGTTCGAAGGGCTTCGCGAGCGGAGCTCGCTCCTATGGGTAGGTCGTGCCTACAAAGAGCTCGAAGCCCCGTCGTAGGGTGTGCTGCGCGCACCGGGAAATTGGAGCGCACACTTATCCAGAACCAGGCGAAGAAGTTGGAGCAGAGAGAGAGAACGGTGGGCTGAAGCCCACCCTACGC